>JAZRGI010000129.1:0-8197 GCA_045644105.1 Eubacteriales bacterium
AAGCTCGCGTTGCCTCTCGGGAATCAAAGGCAATGCCGTAATTCTCCAACGTTGCCTTATCCCCCTCGGACAACAAACCGTCGTCGTTGACCGATCGCGGAAATTCCCCCTCGCAAAGTCCAAGCAAAAGCGAGATCTTAACGTTCTCAACACGCAAAGTAGAAGCCGAACCGATCATAACACAATCGTGCAGATTAGGAACCGATCCCAGATCTGTTTCAGAAAATAACAGGGAAAGCACAAGGAAAAACTCGTCTACACTCACTTCGGTGTCGGGCATAAGGGAACACAACTGCGTTAACGTATCGGTGACAAAGCGATACAGACGAAGGGTTTCGCCTGCCTCGCGCACCTGACCTATGTTCAATTCTGCCGTCGCCCGTGCCGAGAGTTGTTCACTGATCTGCAATTCGCAAAGATAATGATAGAGCGCACGGCAACGCGCGGTCAGACTTGAGGATTGACGCAGTTCGGCACCCAAGCGAACCAATGGCTCGATGACCGTCTTCCGCGTTCGATTTGCCGCTTCCAGAATAACCTCTGCACGCGCAGATCTCTCGGTAGTCAAGCCATCGGGGTTCATGCTCCAGACCGAATCGGTAAAGCGACTTCCGTTGATGTGCCAGGTTTCGCAGTATTCCTCAAACATTGCGGCATCGGAAAGTTCAACACCGGTAAGTCCGGTCTTGACCAACGTCATAACGTCCTGCGATTGATAATAGCGACCAACCGCACGCAAAGCCGAAAGGATCAACCGTGTCAGGGGCTTGGCGGAAAGATCGGTTCTTTCCGAAAGGAAATAGGGGATACCGTAGCGCTCAAAAGCGGCATCCAAAACACCTCGATAGACCTCCGTGTCACGCACCACCACTGCAATATCACCAAATCTGGCACCCTTTTGCACACAGTCAAGAATATTCAAAGCCGCAGCTTCTGCCTCCTCGTAGAGGTTGGAGCAGGTCAGGAGTGTGATCACGTCGTCTTCGCCTTCGGATAGGAGCGCGCGCATAGAGCGCGTCAGATCAAAGCGCCACAGATCACGTTCCAAAATTTGCAAATTTCGCGGCTTGCAATTGGTCTTGACACGCAATGCGTGATGATGCACGGGAGTGTTAAGTTGTGCAGCCAGATGACGCAGACGCCTTGCGGTTTTTACCGTTGTTTCAAAATGCGGAAGTGTTGACGACAAATCGTCGGTGCAAAGCGAAACCGTAACCTCTGATGCCTGTCGCAGGATTTCTTGTAAAACACGATACTCCTGCGCCGTAAAGCTTGTAAACGAGTCAACATAAATATTGTAATCGGCAAAGAAATCGTTGCCTTCCAGACATTTTGCCATTCGCAAAAGCTTGTCGGAGGGATCGTTGCCAAGACATCTTTCGCAACGGTCATGGAAAACCGATCCGATCAAAGCAAGATCCTTCAACTTTTTATAAAGCGGCGTATCCTTGGGGAGTTTCTCTGCGGTCGATTCCAACAATTCGGGGTCGATACCGTTGGAACGAAGTTCCTCCACCGCCTGCAGCATCATCTGCGGCAGTGTCAGATCTTTTCCCGCACTCTTGGAATACTGCGTGAGGAGGGGAGAAAGTGTTCTGATCGTGTCCCACATCAAAAGGGTGCGAAGTCCTTTGGTAACGTTTGCCTTTGTAACGCCGCCGTGCTTTTCAAAGACTGCCTCCGCAAGACTTGAAAAATTGGCAACCTCAAAGTACAATCCTGCATTTTGCGGTAAAACCGCTAATAAGTCGCGTTCACTGATGTAGGCTTGTTGCTCGGGAACCAATAAAAAACAATGTTTTCCGCTTTGAATATCGGCTCTGATACGATCGATCAAAAAAGCCGTTTTACCGGCACCCGACACACCGTAAATCAAATTCAGCATTCACGATCTCCTTCCTCCATCAACTTCAAGTTTCTTCGTATGGTGTCACGACCGCGCCATGAGAAGGCACGTGTCATAAATTGTTCTTCATTCATTTCGTCCAACGTCTTCAAGCGCAAAGAAGAAATCGGATCTTCATAAAAATAGGCAATCGGCGTATAGATGCTCTTGCTTTCACGGGCACGAATGCTATGCGGACAGACCGCCTGACAAATATCGCACCCCCAAACCGAACCAAAGTGACGGATTGTTGCCGCTTCCTCTTCGGTAAGATTTCCTTTCTTTTGCGTCAACGCCGAAAGACAGGTACCGATCTCATTTGCGGGACACGCGTCGGTGCAGGCACCGCAATTTTCACACTCCCGCACTTCACTGACTTCGCAGTCAAGCTTTGCATCGGTGATCAACTCTCCCAAAAAAATGTATGAGGAGTACTTTTCGGTCAGAAGCAAGTGATTTTTTCCAATCACACCAAGCCCGGCTTTGGAAGCGGCATCGACCTCGGAAATCGGAGAGTGGTCGGCAAAAGCGGCAAAACGGTTTTGAGGATAGCAACTCTTCAACAATGGCAGAATATCGGCAAAAAGCAAGTCAAAAAAAGCATGGTAATTTTTAGAAACCGCATAGGTTGAAAGATTTCTTTGCGGATCATCGCAAAAAGGCGTAACGTAAGGAACTGCGATGATCACGGCGGTTCCGTCCGCAATGCCTTCGCGTTCAAGTAGATACGGCTTTTTGATATAACATTCCGACAGTGGAATCGGCGCAAAGCAATCCACGTTCCATTTTCGAAGCAACTCACTGATATACGCAAGCATTTTACATTCCCTCAATCGAATTTTATTGGTGTTCTTTTCTTTTTATTATAGCAGAAGGGTAGCCAAAAAGCAAGTCAATCTCCCATTTTTCAATATATTTTTTGCCCTTCTTCATGTTTCTGTCACATTTATGGCGTATAATATTGTAACCCCCGAAACAGAACATGGGAAAAGAATTGGAGGTTTTGGTAAATGAACGATCAAAATTCACAATTTGAGAATAACCAGACAAACGAACGACAAAACGCAACTCGTCCGGAGGGCGATCTGTACGGAACCGAGTATAAATACGTCCTTTCCGATTTTAATAATCAACCGCAAAAAAAGAGAGAAAAAGTCAGAACGGGAATCAATCTGTTGATTTCGGCTTTTACGATCTTCCTTTGCATGATTCTTTCCTTTGCATCGGGAGCGGTTGGTGCTTTTTATGTCTACCGTACACTCAACCGTGAGCAAAACGCCAACGGCATTATCAACGCCCCCGACGAAAACAATTTGCTAAACGGTGATCCCGAATCGATTCTGAGCAAAGACAATTCTTCCGCATCGCTTTACGGCTCTGCCGGTGACGACGTGTTCAGTGTTTCGCAGGTGGTCAATAAGGTAGAAGACACCGTCGTTGTGATCGACGTATCCTACACTTCAGGCTCGTCGTTCATGCAACAGACCTCGACCGGATCTGGAAGCGGCGTGGTCATTTCGGAAAACGGTTATATCCTAACCTGCCACCACGTAGTCAGTGGTGCTTCGTCGATTACGGTAACCTTGAATTCCGGCGGCCGTTATCAGGCGTCATTGGTCGGTGGAGATGCCGCAAGCGATCTTGCCGTTATCAAAATTGCTCCGCAGGAGCCGCTCGTTTATGCCGAGCAGGGATGCAGTGCCGATCTTGTTGCGGGAGAGCACGTGGTTGCCATCGGTAACCCCTTGGGAACTTTGGGCGGAACCGTTACCAACGGCATCATCAGTGCGTTGGAAAGACGGATTCAGACAAGTGACGGAACCGTTATGACGCTTTTGCAGACCAATGCCGCCATCAATTCCGGAAATTCGGGAGGCGGACTTTTCAATCTTGACGGAAAACTTATCGGTATCGTCAACGCAAAGTATTCGGCAGAGGGCGTCGAAGGGCTTGCTTTTGCGATTCCGATTGACTCCGCCTATACCGTACAACTTGATCTGATCAAATACGGATACGTGCGCGGTGTTGTTGATTCGGGTCTTGAAACTACAGATATCAATTTTGAAAATTTCTCCTGGAATCAACGTTTCTACTACGAGCGCAGCTACGGAATCTACTGCTCCGGCGTATACGTTGTTTCTTCGGCATTTTGCGACGAATTAAAGAATGCGGATCGTATCATTTCGGTCAATGAAATTGCGGTGAACTCGAAAAGCGAACTAAAAAACCTGTTGTCCAAATTTAACGTAGGGGATACCGTAACCATCGTTGCGTCGCGCGACTCGAAGGAATTCACGGTTACCCTGACACTGCGAGAATATATTCCCGATTATCTAAAACAATCTTGACATCAAATACAGAAAGGATGATTTCGAATGTACCATATTTTAGTTGTAGACGATGAATCTCGCATTCGCGCGATCATCCGCAAATACGCGGAATTTGAGGGACATCAAGTCACCGAGGCAGGGGACGGCATGGAGGCGGTCCTGCTTTGCCGCAGCAACACCTACGATCTGATCATCATGGACATTATGATGCCGGAATTGGATGGTTTTTCTGCCTGCCGTGAGATCCGAAAGGTTTCTCAAACACCCATTATCATGCTTTCGGCACGCGGCGAGGAATACGACCGCATCAATGGCTTTGAGGTGGGAATCGACGATTACGTCACCAAGCCGTTTTCTCCAAAAGAACTGATGCTTCGCATAGATGCTATCATGAAGCGCGTCAAGACGCCGTCTTCCACCG
Organism: Eubacteriales bacterium; assembly: GCA_045644105.1. Classification (GTDB taxonomy): domain Bacteria; phylum Bacillota; class Clostridia; order Oscillospirales; family CAG-272; genus UMGS1865. The sequence continues at coordinate 4,637 of JAZRGI010000129.1, forward strand.
CAGGTCAATCAACAAAGCCCAACGTTGTCATCGAGCTTGACAACGGCGGTTTGCGCGCCGACGTCACCGCAAGACTTGTTTTTATCGACGATGCCCGTGTCGAAATGTCCCCCAAAGAATACGATCTGTTCTTTTACCTTCTTAACAATAGGAACATCGCTTTGTCGCGCGAGAAATTGCTTTGCGAGGTTTGGGGATACGACTTCTTCGGCGATGCGCGCACGTTGGATACGCACATCAAACTGTTGAGAAAGAGTCTTGGCAGATACAGCAGTTTTATCGTTACTCTGCGCGGTGTCGGCTACCGCTTTGAAGGAAAATGAAAAATTTGAATTTTGGCAAGCGCAAGACTACACAAAAGGGCATTAGCATCCGGTGGAAGCTCGCTACCTATATGTCGCTTTTCGTTGCGGTGGTTTTGTTGATCACGTGGCTATCGCAAATCGTTTTTCTCGATACCTTTTACCGAAGTGTAAAAAAACGGGAAATGCGCGAATCTGCCGAGAAAATGGTGGTTGCGCTCAATACAAAAGGGCTTGAATCGGTCGCCTACGGAGAAGCCATCGAACGTTCTCTTTGCGTCCTGATCTTTCACATCAATGGGGAAGAGGTCACGCGTGTGATCAATGCCGATGCAACCGGTGGCAACGTCATTATGATGCTTTCTCCCGACGGTTTGCGTCATTTTTACAACAAGGCAATGAATCAAGGCGGCTCTTGCTTTTCAAGAATCACCTTTGGAGGCGTGGAAATCGAGAACTCTCCGTTTTGGGAAAATCTGCCGTTTCAGAATCCCGATGCCGATCGTGGGAAGATCCCCATCAAAAACGTGCGCCTTTTGTACGTTCAAGTGGTACAGGTAAGTGAGCAGGAGAGCTATCTGATCCTGCTCGACAGTAAACTGCAACCTCTGGATACCACGGTTCGTACTCTGACAACGCAGTATATCTGGATCGCGGGGATCACTCTTGCCATCGCCGCCGTTGCCGTTCTTTTGCTTTACCGAAAGATTTCCGCGCCTCTGATCCGTATGAACGAATCGGCAAAACAACTTGCGCAGGGAAAATACGACGTTGTCTTTTCGGGTAGCGGATATCTTGAAACACGCGAACTTGCCGACACCCTCAACTATGCCTCGCACGAGCTTTCCAAGGTGGATCGCTTGCAAAAGGAATTGATTGCCAACATTTCACACGATCTGCGCACACCGCTTACCATGATAAAGGGCTACGGTGAAGTCATGCGCGATCTTCCCGGCGAGAATACCCCCGAAAATATGCAGGTGATCATCGATGAAACCACACGTCTTTCCGAGCTTGTAAACGATCTTCTTGATCTTTCAAGAATTCAGGCAGGTGCGCGCGAACCCTCTCGCGAAGCATTCAATCTTACGATTGCCACACGCGAAATTTTACAACGTTATGACACCTTAAACAAACACCGTGGCTATCATATCGATTTGATTGCCGATGAGGACGCATTTGTGTACGCAGACAGACAAATGATCCTTCAGGTTCTTTACAATCTGATCAACAACGCACTGAACTATACCGGCGACGATAAGCAGGTCACCGTCCGTATACAAACGATCGATGCAACCGTCCGCGTCAGTGTTACCGATACCGGCGACGGCATTGCCCCCGATCAGATTCCACTGATTTGGGATCGTTACTATAAGGTGGACAAGGTGCACCGCCGTGCCATGATCGGTACCGGACTCGGTTTGTCGATCGTAAAAGAGATCCTTGAGAAGCACAGCGCTGACTACGGTGTTGACAGTATCAAGGGAAGCGGATCAACCTTCTGGTTTGAATTGCTTCATCACAAAGAATATCAAGAACGTACAGGAGATATTGACCTATGATTCGTGACGTATTAAGTTTTCTCGCTTGTCCGATTTGTCGATCGAAAATGACACTTGACGCGGAGGGGAAGGTCTGCCGTTGTTTGGGAATCCGCTCACACTGCTATGACGTGGCACGAAGCGGACACCTGTATCTCGGAGGGCCGCACGCAGGCGAAGGTGACACCAAGGAAGCAATCCTGGCGCGCCGTGCTTTTCTCGATGCGGGATACTATCAATCCTTGTCCGATGCGATCAACGATGTGATCGACGGAATCGGTGCGCAGACACTACTTGATGCCGGATGCGGCGAGGGCTACTATACCAATCGACTCGCAACCGTCCGAACCGTATTGGGGCTCGATCTGTCGCGCGTGGGCATCGAATACGCGGCAAAACGCGCAAAACAGTTGCAGACCCTGGCGGGATTTACCGTGGCAAGTATCTTTGATCTTCCCGTTTCGGATATATCGCTCGATGCCGTTGTCAACATTTTTGCCCCCTGTGCCGAACGCGAGTTTGCGCGCGTATTGAAGCCGGGCGGACATCTTTTGGTGGTTGGAGCAGGAGAGAAACACCTGATGGGACTCAAGAAGGTTCTTTACGAGAATCCCTATGAAAATCCAGGCCGTGCCGATCTGCCAACGGGCATGAAGCTTGTGAAGCAAAGCAAGGTACAAACCGAGATCACCGTCAATGGAAACGATATGATCAAGGCACTCTTTTCTATGACGCCGTACTATTGGCGCACCTCAAAAGAGGATAAGGAAAAGCTTGCAAATCTCGAAACCCTTGTCACAGAGCTTGATTTTGATTTGTTTCTGTATCAAAAATAAAAGAAAGATCCAATCTCCCATAGGGCGGTTGGATCTTCTTAAAAATGATATCATCAATGCGAAGCATTGTATATCATCAAGCCGCAGGTAGATGCACGCTGGCGCGTGATGAGATACAAGGGCGCAATGCGCCCTTGATGATATGCACCGCACGTCGTGCGGCGATGATATACCAAGCCTGCGGCTTGGATAAACAAAAAAGGAACTTTTGTCTACCAAAAGTTCCTTTTTTGTTGGTGGAGACAGCTGGGTTCGAACCAGCGACCTCATGCATGTCAAGCATGCACTCTAACCAACTGAGCTATGCCTCCATGAACGTTATATATTATACCACATTCCCATCAAAAATGCAAGTCTTTTTTCAAAAGTTTTTTTAGTTTTTTTCAAGTTTTTTGATCAAATCTTCTCAACTCTGTTTTTTTCGATTTTTCAAAAAATTATAGGGATTTTGGTTGATTTTAAGAGGCAATTGTGTTATAATATAATATGATTTTTTATACAAAGGCGGAGGTAGAAAAAATGAACGGACGAAATCAAACGTATATCAATGCTCTGTTGGATTTTATTCGCACAAGTCCCACAACCTTTCACGCGGTAGAAACGGTTTCCAACCGTCTGACAACCGAAGGCTTTACGGCACTTTCCGAGGCAGAGGATTGGAAGTTAACCGCAGGGAAGGGTTATTACATCACGCGCAATCAGTCTACCGTGCTCGCCTTTCGTATGCCAAAAAAGACGCCGCGCAACTTTATGATTGTCGCAAGTCATACCGACTCCCCCATGCTCAAACTGAAACCGAACGCAGAGAACACGTCTGCAAACCCGTATATCCGTTTGAACACCGAGGTGTACGGCGGCACCATTCTTTCCACCTGGCTTGAC
>JAZRGI010000130.1:0-4687 GCA_045644105.1 Eubacteriales bacterium
TGGTGGGTGTTCTGCTTGCCGATGCCTCGCTCTATCTTGACGACTACCGCGCAAGCGAACGTACCTTCTCGATGTTGACGCAGGTCATCGGCAGAGCAGGCAGACGCGGCGACAAGCAGGGACTTGCCGTGATCCAGACCAACAATCCCGATAGCGAGATCATCCGTCTGGCGTGCGCCCAGGACTACGAAGGCTTTTACAAGCGCGAGATCGAACTGCGTCGTCTGTTGGTCTTCCCGCCGTTTTGCGACATCGCGCTTCTGACGTTGGTCGGCAAGATCGAAGAAGCGCTTCTCAAGAGCGGAAACCAATTGCTGGAGCAGTTGCGTCGACTTGGAGAAGAAAAATATCCCGGCGCTTCCTTTGTGACCTTTGGCCCCTTTGAAGCTCCCGTCTATCGCGTAGACAACAAATTCCGCACGCGCATCGTGATCAAATGCAAGCTCAACCGCGATATGCTCGCGCTTCTTGCCGACCTGATCTGCAATTTCTGGGAAAAGAGCGACCGCTCGCTTTCTTTGAGCGTTGATCTCAATCCCTCCAATCTTTGAGGTGACCTTGACCTCGGTTTTATGGTGCCGCCTCCAAAAAAACAAAATCTCCTGACATACGAGAGGAATGAAATATGGCAAAGCTGAACATTGTAAAAATGGGTGACGACGTCCTTCGCAAAACCTGCCGTCCCGTAGAAAAGATCACCCCCCGCATCCAAACGCTTCTCGACGATATGATCGAAACCATGCGCACCGCCGACGGTTGCGGTCTTGCCGCGCCTCAAGTGGGCATTCTGCGCCGCATTGCGGTGGTTGAGGTCGAGCCGGGCAAGCCGATCGAATTGATCAATCCCAAGATCATCGCCTTTGCCGGCGAACAACAAGAGCAGGAAGGTTGTCTTTCGATCCCGGGACGTTGGGGCATCACCAAGCGTCCGCGTCACATCACCGTCCGCGCAACCGACCGCAACGGTAACACCTTTGAAGTGAGCGGCAGTGATCTTCTGGCACGCGCGCTTTGCCACGAGATCGATCATCTCGACGGCAAGCTCTTTATCGACTGCGTTGTAAAGGAAGTGAACTGATGCGCATCTTATTTATGGGAACCCCCGATTTCGCGCTCTTTTCGCTTCGCGCGTTGGTCGAATCGGGAGAAAACGTTGTTGGTGTCGTTACGCAACCCGACAAGCCCAAAGGACGCGGATACTCGTTGACACCGCCGCCCGTCAAGTTCTATGCGCTTGAACAGGGCTTACCGGTATTCCAACCCACCACTCTGCGCACCGAGGAATTTGCCGCACTTCTGACCGAACTCAACCCCGACCTGATCGTTGTTGTGGCATACGGAAAGATTCTGCCGACCAACGTATTGGAATACCCCTCGTACGGTTGCATTAACGTACACGGATCGCTTCTGCCCGAATACCGCGGTGCCGCTCCGATGCAACGCGCCATCATCGACGGAAAGAAGCAAACCGGTATTACCACGATGTTGATGGCAGACGGCATTGACACCGGTGATATGCTATTGAAGGAAACCGTTGACATCGAAGAAAACGACAACTTTGAAACCATTCACGACAAGCTCGGTGCCATTGGCGCACAGGTATTGCTTGACACCGTCAACGCGCTTCGCACCGAAGGCCTGACGCCGATTCCGCAGGATCACGCTCTGGCAACCCATGCCGCAAAAATCGAAAAAGCCGACTGCCTGATCGATTTTTCGCGCTCCGCACGTGACGTGCACAACCAAATCCGCGGACTTTCTCCCGTTCCGTTGGCATTTACGCATACGCCCGACGGAAAGATGTTGAAGGTGATCGCCTCCGAGGTATGCACCACGGCTCCTGCCGCCGCTCCCGGAACGGTTGTTTCTCTTGCCGATGCAAAAATTACCGTAGCCTGCGCCGACGGCGCGATTGCTCTGCTCACGGTTTTACCCGAAGGCAAAAAGCGGATGTCCGCCGCTGATTTCATCAACGGACGGAAGATCAACGTCGGTGACGTTCTGATCTGATGGCACTTATCCGCGCAAATCTTTTCCCGAAAGGAGTTTTTCATCATGTTTGGTTTTTTCTATTATGATTGGACGATCCTGATCGTTCTTCCCGCACTGATCTTTTCCCTGTTGGCAAGCGCAAGAGTGCGCTCTACCTTTGATAAGTACAGCCAACAAAGAAGCGCGCGCGGACTGACCGGTGCCGAGGCGGCAAGAAGAATGCTGAACGCCAACGGTCTTTATCACGTCAATATTTTGAGAACCTCCGGTCATCTTTCAGACCACTACAACCCGAAGGATCAAACCCTTTATCTCTCGGATGAAGTCTACAATTCCAACAGTACCGCCGCCATTGGCGTTGCCTGCCACGAGGCGGGACACGCGCTTCAACACGCCAACGCATACGCACCGCTCCACCTTCGCATGGGAATGGTGAAGGTGTGTAACATCGGTTCAAGCCTTGCGATGCCGCTCTTTTTCATCGGTCTTTTGTTTGCGGGTGAATTCGGCTATCTGTTTATGCTTGCCGGCATTGCCTGCTTCTCTTTGGCGGCATTTTTCCAATTGGTTACCCTTCCCGTCGAATTCAACGCCTCTCGCCGCGCGCTTGAGGGCATCCGCGACATCGGAATTCTCTACGACGACGAGTTGGACGGAGCCAAACAGGTTCTGACCGCCGCGGCAATGACCTACGTTGCAGCGCTTGTTTCCTCCCTGCTCTCTCTGCTTCGTCTGATCGTCATTGCCAACAACCGCAGACGTTGAGCAAAATCCGAACCCTATTTCCCCCAAAAAACGAAAGGATGCGGAGCCGCGACGACTCTGCCGGTATCTCTATGTATAACGTTCGCGAAGCCGCCTTCCGCATTCTGAACAAATGCGCCAGTGCCGAACAGTATTCCAATATCGCGTTGGACACCGCGCTGCAAAGGAGTGATTTCTCTCCCTCCGACCGCGGTCTTTTGACAACCCTGGTCTACGGCACGTTGGAACGCCAACTGACGCTTGATCACTGCATTTCCCATCTTTCCAAAAGACCGGACAACGAAGTGGACGCCGACACGCGCATTCTTCTTCGCATGGGAATTTATCAGTTGGCTTATCTTGACCGCATTCCGGATCACGCCGCGGTCAACGAAACGGTGGCGTTGGCACCCAAGCGCTCCCGTGCCTTTGTCAACGCCCTCCTTCGCGCATTTCTTCGCGCAAACAAGCAGATTCCCCTGCCCGATCGCGCAACCGCACCCATCGACTATCTTTCGGTTCGTTATTCTTTTCACCCCGACATCTGCCGCGCCTTTTGCGATGCCTACGGGCTTGACCGCACAGAGTCGATTGTGAACGCGTTTTGCAATCGCGCGCCCCTGACCTTACGCGTCAACACGCTTCGCATCTCGCGTGACGGGTTGTTGCAAAAATTGACCGATGCAGGATACGATGCAAAGCCGACCGCCGAGTGCGAAAGCGGTATTGTTTTGGAAAGCGCTCCCGTAACGGAGCTTCCCGGGTTTGAAGACGGATGGTTTTTCGTACAGGACGAGGCATCCCAACTTTGTGTGGAAGCACTGAACGCCCGTCCCGACGCATCGGTGCTTGACGTCTGCGCCTGCCCCGGCTCCAAATCCTTTGGTGCCGCCGCCGATATGCAAAACAGAGGCAGATTGATTGCCTGTGATCTACACGCCAATAAGCTCTCTTTGGTTCGTAGCGGTGCCTCGCGTCTTGGCATCTCGATTCTGGAAACGGGGGCGCGCGACGCGCGGGAACACCGTGCCGATTGGGACGAAAGCTTTGACCGCGTGCTTTGCGACGTTCCCTGCTCGGGCTTCGGCGTCTTTGCAAAAAAACCGGAACTGCGTTATAAGGATCCGCAAAAAAGCGAGGCGTTACCCGATATTCAACTTGCTATTCTGAACAATGCCGCGCAATACGTCAAACAAGGCGGCAATCTGGTCTATTCTACCTGTACGCTTCTGCCACGTGAAAACGGCGAGAACGTCAATCGTTTTTTGTCGGAGCATCCGAACTTTGTTCTGCTTCGTGAGCGTACGCTCTTTCCCGATACCGACGGCACCGACGGCTTCTATTTTGCCGTTCTGCAACGCATCGGAGGCGACGCGCTTGTCTGAATTTTACTTTGATAATTCGTGTTTCCTCAACACATATTAAGAAAGGAGAGGTTTGATATGGAAAACGCGCAAAAGCCCGAACTGCTATCCTTAACTCTGCAAGAAATCGAGGCGTGGATGCAATCGATCGGCGAACCGAAATACCGCGCAAAGCAACTCTTTGAGCAATTACACAAAGGAGCCTCTCCCGACGATATCACAACACTCGGCAAACAACTCAAGCTCCGTATCAGCGATGCCTTCGTCTGGCATCTTCCCGTCGTGGAGCGAAAGTTGGTTTCGGCAATCGACGGCACCGTCAAATACCTGTTCTCACTGAAGGACGGAAACTGCGTCGAAAGCGTGGTCATGCGATACGACCACGGCAACACCATCTGCATTTCTTCCCAAGTTGGTTGTCGGATGGGTTGCAAGTTCTGCGCCTCTACCATTGGGGGCAAAGTGCGCGATCTCACCCCCGGAGAGCTTCTGGGACAGGTGATCTCGGCACAAAAGGACATGGGCGAACGCATCTCCAATATCGTTATGATGGGAATCGGTGAGCCGCTTGACAATTACGACAACGT
>JAZRGI010000131.1:0-10296 GCA_045644105.1 Eubacteriales bacterium
GTACGCGACACCAGTATTGAGGGCGTACAGATCAACAACGGAAATACCATGGCATTGGTGGACGGTAAGATCATTTGCTCGTCGGACAATGAGGATGATTGCCTTGCGGCAATCGGTGAGTCCTTTAAAAATGCTTCCTTCCTCACCGTTTTCTTTGGGGAAAACATTTCCGAGGAACGTGCGCAAACCGCCACTGCCCTTCTCCAAAGCAAACTGAACCCCATGGCAGAGATCGCCACCATCAACGGCGGTCAACCCATCTACGACTATATCATTTCTGCCGAATAAGGCAAAAGAAAAAAGCCAAGATTACTTGGCTTTTTTCTTTTTACACAACGGGAAGCTTTTTCAAATTTGCCAGAATTTCCTCGTCGGTAGGAATATAGTCGGTCATCAGACCGTTGTGGAATTTTTCATATGCGAGCATATCAAAATATCCGGTTCCGGTCAAACCGAACAGAATAGTCTTTTCCTCTCCTGTTTCCTTGCATTTCATCGCTTCGTCAATGGCAACGCGAATGGCGTGCGAGCTTTCGGGGGCGGGGAGAATGCCCTCTACCCTTGCAAACTGCTCTGCCGCCGCAAAGACCTCGGTCTGCTTGACCGATCGTGCCTCCATCAGTCCGTCATCATACAGTTGAGAGAGAGTAGAATTCATACCGTGATAGCGCAATCCGCCCGAATGGTTGGCAGACGGAATAAATCCACTGCCCAAAGTGTACATTTTGGAAAGCGGACAAACCATGCCCGTATCACAATAATCGTATGCGTAAGTGCCGCGGGTAAAGCTGGGACAGGAAGCAGGCTCAACCGCAACAAACCGATAATCCGCCTCGCCTCTGATCTTTTCGCCCATAAAGGGCGCGATCAATCCGCCAAGATTGGAACCGCCGCCGGCACAACCAATGATCATATCGGGCTTAATGCCGTACTTATCCATCGCCGTTTTGGTTTCCAAACCAATCACCGATTGGTGCAACATAACCTGATTGAGCACGCTGCCGAGAACGTAGCGGTAGCCTTCTGTTTCGGTCGCCTTTTCAACCGCCTCGGAAATAGCGCAACCGAGGCTACCGGTGGTTCCGGGATGCTCGGCAAGAATTTTTCTGCCTACCGCAGTTTCCATAGAGGGGGACGGTGTCACCGAGGCACCGTAGGTACGCATCACTTCACGGCGGAACGGCTTTTGCTCATAGGAACATTTGACCATGTAGACCTTACAATCCAGCCCAAAATACGAACACGCCATAGAAAGCGCAGTTCCCCACTGTCCGGCTCCCGTTTCGGTTGTAACACCGATCAACCCTTGTTGCTTCGCGTAATACGCCTGTGCAATGGCAGAATTCAACTTATGACTGCCGCTGGTGTTGTTTCCCTCAAACTTATAATAGATCTTGGCAGGCGTTTGCAAGCGCTCCTCAAGACAGTAAGCGCGAACCAACGGTGCGGGGCGGTACATTTTATAAAAATCACGAATCGCCTGCGGGATCTCATAGTAAGCCGTGGTGTCGTCAAGCTCCTGTTTGATCAGCTCGTCGCAAAATACGCCGGCGAGATCCTCCGCCTGCATCGGCTTATGCGTAACCGGATCCAGAAGCGGTGCCGGTTTGTTTTTCATATCTGCCCGCAGATTGTACCAAGCCTTTGGTAACTCCGATTCCTCAAGATAGATCTTATACGGTATTTCTTTGATAGACATTCAACTTACCTCCTTCTAATGGTATTGTATGACCTTTGTTTACGGATGCCACGAGTCATCCAACAATATCTGCTTGTTTGTTCCGTAGAATACGCCGTCGTGCCCCGATACCAATCGGCAAAAATCCTCCATGCGTGCCCACGTGTTGCCGATATCAAATTCATATGCATGACCCCAAATATAGAAGATCTGCGGGGTATCGGCTTCCATGGCAAGGAACTCCTCCGCCAAGGAAAACATACGGTCAAATTCTCCATGATGGTATACGGTTGGGCAAAAGCGATACAGGTTCTCCTGCGGTGCAAACGAGTGCGTTGAGGTGATGGTGCGCGCATATTGAATTCCTGTATGCTCGCAAATAATCTTAGCCACACGGTCATCGTTGTTAGGACCTCCGCCCGGATACGCCATGCCAACCACCTCATATCCAACAAGCTCGGATAAGGCAAGTCGATCCTCCTCAACCTGACGGATAATCTCCGCATCTTCTGATTTTGGCAGATTGGGATGCGTCAACGTGTGTGCGGCAACCTCATGCCCCTCGTAAATTTTACGAATCTCTTCGGGACGGGGCTTGACATGCGCCACGGTAACCTCCTCGCGAAGCAAGGATCCGGGCTTTCCTAACAAGCCGGAGTTGATATTAAAGGTCGCCTTCAAATCATATCGGTTAAACAACTCGATCAGTCGTTGATCCTGCGTCACACCGTCATCATAGCTGAAGGAAATCGCTTTCCATACTTTTTTCATGATACGCACGTCCTTTCAAAAAACAAAAACCCCGTCCCACAAGCATTTGCTGGGACAGGATCATTCCTGCGGTGCCACCCGGCTTGACGTCAAACGTCCTCTTTGCGCATACAGTCATATGCAGACCTTTGTTTACGGAGCGTCAACTCCGTCTTACATACTCCCCACGCCCAAGCACAGGTTTCCGCTCGCCCTCGAAAGTCCATTCAACGTCGCGTCATTCGCCGTAATTTCACCGTCTACGGCTCTCTGTAGAATCAGGGGCTACGCCTACTTACTCTTTCTCATCGGTTTTTTGTATTATAGCATATTCAATTTTGTTTGTCAAGTTTTTTCTCACTTTTACGCGGCTTATTTTTATCAATGCTCATTTTCACAAATGCCATAATTTTTTGTATTGAATAAAAAAATAAATATAGTAAAAAGAATTGACAAACGAAAGATAATTTGCTATAATAAAGTGTAAGCATTTAAGCTCCAAAAAGACAAAAGGAGAAAACAACCATGAAAATCACTTTTAAAAAAATTCTTGCAGTTACCATTGCGGCATTGATGCTTCTTTCGCTTGTTTCTTGCGGCAAGCTTTCGGGCACCTATGAGTCAGCCGTCCTCGGCACCGGCTCCAAAATAACCTTTAGCGGTAGCAAGGTAACCATTACGGCAATCGTTCTTGGTCAAGATGTTGCTTCGATCGAAGGCAAATACAAGGTCAAGGGCGATGAAATTACCTTTGATTTTTCCGACAAGGAAGAGAACGAAGATCTGAATAAGATTCTTGAAACACTTAACGGTACCCTGTCCTTTGAAAAAGGCGATGACTACATCAAAATCGGTGCTGTCAAATACACCAAAAAGGATCAGTAATTACAGTAAAAACCCCCGTTTGACCGATCGGTCAGACGGGGGTTTTCTTATTTTGTCAAACGATTATATCAACACGGCATCATCCGCGTCTTCAAACATCATTCCTTATTGCGACGAACACCGGGAACCTGCGCATTGGCAGTACCCGTCGTATGGGGACGGGGAGCAGTCGATCTGTTCTGTTGCGCCGCTTGCGAAGGAGAAACCGATGCGCGCGTCTGCGATGATGTCGCGAGTTTGCGTACACTTCCCGATCCGGCAGACGACTTTCCTGCCGATGCACTGCCATATCCATAGTAGGCATCATTATACTTCATATCGTAATATCCACCACCGTAAGATGTCGTACCCTTGCGGCCAACCTGATTGAGTACCACGCCGAGAATCTTGCAACCGCTTCGTTGAATCTGATCTCTGACATCCTGTGCCATGCGGTACTTGATTCGTCCCGCATTCAATACAAGAACGGCACCGTCACATACGCTTGCCATCACCGCCGCGTCAATAACCAATCCCAACGGAGGCGCATCGATCAAAAGATAATCGTAATCGTCGCGCTTTTCCTCCAACATCGTCTTAAAGGCAGGACTGCCGACAAGCTCGGTAGGATTGGGCGGATAGGGACCTGCAAAAACAATATCAAGCGTGTCAATCTGTGTCTTGTAAATGGCATTGTTAATATCGATCTGACCCGACAAAATCTGGCTCAAACCGACGATTCCGCGTTCTTTGGTATAGCGACTCGCCATAACCGACTTTCTAAGGTCAGAATCCACCAACAAAACCTTTTTGCCACTCTCGGCAAGGTTGCGTGCCATCTCAAACGAAACGGTGGTTTTTCCTTCGTGTGCCAGACAACTGGTCACAACGATAACTTTTATATCTTTTCCGGAAAACAAAATATTAGTACGCAGAGTGTTGAAAGACTCACGCATAAAATAGTTTTGTTCTTCCTCAAGCATCAGCTCAATTTTCTTCATGACTATCTCCTCTATCGGCTTTTCAATTCAGTTTAGGAGCATCGCTACGTCCATAGTAAACACCTTTGGAGCGTCTGCGCATCACCTGATTCTTATCGGGAATTGCGCCCAGAACGTGCAAACCGAGATATTTATCCACGTCTTCTGCGGTGTTAATCTTATCGTCCATCAAAAACCGAACGAAAAATACGCCGTAAACAATCACCGCACCAACAACCGCCAACAAAAGAACCTTCAAAATCGAGAAGGGGTTGGAGGGTTGATCGGGAAGCGGAGCCGGATCAAAGATCAGGACAACTTCTTTTTGAACCAAACCGTTGATGTACTCACTGGTTACACGTCCCCACGCCTCTCCAAGACGTTGTGCAGACTCCGGGGTTGCCGCAGTAACCGACAAATAGAAGATCGTGCTGGTGTTATCGTTTCTTTTTTGAGAAACCGAAAGCATCTTCGCAAGTTCTTTTTGATTGATGGTCAAATTCTGATCGGCAATGACCTTCTCCAATACAATACCGGATTGCGCGATCTCCATAAACTCATCAATATTCTGCGTACTCATAATCGTCGCATAGTAGTTTTGCTGAACGTTACCGGTAGAACCGTCTTCCGATCCCGTGCGGTACGCCCACATTCCGACGGTAGCCGTATACTTGTCCACATGGGAATTGACCATCACCACGTACGAGAGTACCGTAACCAACAGTCCAACGACTGCCATGATAATCCAACAACGCTTAAAAACAGCAAATAAATCCGAAAATGTTAACTCCAAGTGCTTATTTTCTTCCATCAGTACACTTCCTTTCTTCATTCCCTACCAATCGGGAGGCGTCCTTCAAAAGGACTCATATAAGCTCGTCGCGAATAACAAAACAGGCATTATCCCACGTCAAGCGACGCAGGGTAAGCGGATCACAATGCTTTTGCAAAAACGGCAAACAAACCGACATCCGGGGCAAGCGTCTTGTCAGATTGTGACCGTCGGTTGAGATAATATGCACAAGCCCACGACGAACCAGCTTTTTCCATTGTTTTTGGCATCCTTTTCCCCACGATCCGCAAAAAGACGATGCATTCAGTTGAACAAGTCCGCCGCCGGATATAAATTCCTCAATCCAATCCAAACGGCCAAACAAACAACTATAGCGCTCGGTATGAGCGAGAATCGGCATATATCCTGCGTGCTTCAACTGCTCCATTGCCGATTGAAGCTCAAAAAAATCAACCGATTCCGGAAAATCAACAAGCACGTAGCGGCTGCCTGCAAGCGTGCGGCACTTTCCGCTATCCAGCGCGTCAATGCACCCGTGGTGAAAACCAAGCTCATGCCCAAGAAAAATACGCATATCGGGATGATTTTTGGCAACGTACTCTTTCAGAAGCGCAAAGGATGTCTGCGAGGATTGATACGTATCACCAAAAAGATACGGCGAATAATGCGGGGTAAGACAAATTGCCCGAACTCCGTCCTCATAAGCCATTTCCAACATCGCAAACATTTCCTCCGGACTTCCCGCACCATCGTCTACACCGCAAAGCATATGACTGTGTAAATCAAAGAAATGAGGCATTTTTTCTCCTTTTTGGAAATTCTCAATAGCGAACAAAATCCTATTTTGTCACACTATATTATAACATATACATTCGGTTTTGTCTATGAAAATCTCTTTTTTTAACAACTTGTTAACATTTCATTGAATCGTGTCGCCTTTTCGTTTTTTTCAAATTCTCTCAAAAAAGCGAAACAATCCAATATATGACACCATAGATTCCACCGGCAAGTGTCCCGTAAAGCAAGACAGGCCCCGCTACCGTAAAGATTTTTGCGCCGACACCGAGAATCAAGCCCTCTGCATGGCTATCGATGGCAGGCGAAACGACCGAATTTGCGAATCCCGTAATCGGAACAAGCGTACCGGCTCCGGCATACTTCGCAAGTTTATCAAAAACACCGCATCCTGTCAGGATCACCGCAATCAGGATCAAGGTCACCGACGTCAGAGTTCCGGCATCCTCCTTCCCCATATGGCAAATCTTCTGATAAAAATCACCAAGCAATTGTCCGATGCAACAAATCGTACCGCCCCCCAAAAAGGCAAACAAACAGTTTTTCACCGTCGGAGAATGCGGGGCATGGGCATCGGCAAGACGGCGGTAGCGCTCCTTTTCCATATTCATCGTTATGATCCTCCCGAATTCAAAGTTTATCCATAGTTTTTTTCAAAAAAAACAGATTATACCGTTGACTTTTTGTCAAAAAAAGGCTATACTAATGACAAGAACAATAGAATCAGGAGGCACGAATACCATGACGTGGGATGAATTTTGTAATCAAGCAAGAAAAACCGTTGGCAAGACCGCTGATAAGATCAATCGCACGGCAGACATTGCCGCTCTTCAGGTAAAGCTCTCAATACTCGAAAACAAAGCCTCGGAAGCTTACGAACGTTTGGGAAGAGTTGCATACGCGCATCTGTCAAGTGAAAACGCAGATCTGACCGAAAAGCTCTCCAAAAGAATGAGCGAGGTCAATTTGGCTTTGCAGGAAGTTGCAAAAATGAAAGAAAAGATCGAAGCATTGAAAAAGCAGAATCAGGTAGCCGAGGAAAACACGTAAACAGAAGCGACCGCCTCAATCAACGATTGAGGCGGTCTTTTTAATATGCGACATATCGACGCGATTACGTTTCACACCATTTGCTCATCGGAATCATCTCGTAAGTTTTTTCGGATTCGCCGTCGGCAAGCAAGCGGCAAACGACCGCAAAACGTACCTTTTCCTTTGCGTCAACGGAAACCTTCAAAAGGGTAAGGTCGGTGTCCGAAATCTTTTCGGCGGTCAATTTTGAGAGAACGCCAATCAACTTTACAACCATCGTTTTTCCGTTTTGCTTCAGAACGGCAACACGTCCCGAACGGTTCAGTTCAACCTCGGCACGCGTCCATGCAGTCCAAACGACCTCCGCAGGGGTTGTCAGAGTCAACTCGTCCTGGATCACCGCAACGCTTCTGCCCTCGCAAAGCATCACGCCGCGCTTTCCGCGCAGGATCAAATCGTGCGTTGAACTCATGTCGACAACTGCGTATGCACGGTCATCCGCACTGCGCATCTCGGTCAGACGCGCAACTGCATCGGGATTCTGATCGGGGGCAGGCTCGGGAGCGGGCGCTACCGTCAGGGTATTCTGTCCTGCGGCACGGCGTCGCGTCAACAACGGGAGTGCCGTTTCTCCGCCGGTTTCCACAAAGAATCTCTCGCCGCCCATTTCAAGAACTACACTTCCGGCATCCAGATCTCCGCCCGCAACACGGTTGCAACCACCGTGCAGACCTACAAAGTTCGCACTGCTTCCCCAATCGGAACGAACGGCGGCAAGACCCGCCTTTCTGTAAACGGCATCCAACGGAAGCTTCGGTGCCGTTTGATCATCTACGGGAAGATAGAACAAAATATCAAAGGGGCTTACCTTCTTTTGTCCCGAAAGGATTTGTTGGCGACGCATCCATGCGGGAACAAAATCCTCGGTCATGTGCGAGAACAGGAATGCCATGCAAGTATCGACAGGTGCCGCCTTACAATCATGGTAATTCCAAGCGCCGTTGGCAGTCTCCGTATAGATCGGGAAATATGCGGTTGCCGTAAAGCCGGGTGCCGATCCAAGTCCGTAATCGGTTCCGCAGGCTTTTTTCAACATCGCAACCGTCAGGGCAAGCGCACGGTTGCTCTTCTCCCATGCGCCAACACCTTCGGAATAACCGCCGTCGGGGGCATAGGAAGCAAAGCAGGGTTCTATATTTCTCAAGATGCAGGAAAGCAATTTGTGTGCGGTTTGCGGATAAACGTCGGCAAGAGCCAGTGCCATTGCAAGCATTCCCGCATTGACCTCCGATGCCTGTACGCTTCCCGCGCGCCACATCTTACCCTTTCCATTGTAAACCTCAACGCCGGGACGCATGGCATTGCGCAACATTCCGCGTTCAACCACTGCCTTTCTGCCCTCGCTCCAAACGTGGTGACACCAGTCGTAGCAAACCGAAACAGCAAACGCAACCGCAGCAATATTGGAAAGCGAACCGAAACTCCAATCGTTGAGCGCCGCCAAAGTTTCTGCATCAAGTGCCGCGCGCTCGGCATATTGCTTGTCACCGGTCACACGGTAAAGCATGGAGAATGCAATTAACCGATCGGCGGTTGTCAAAAGCTTGTCGGCATCGACAACGGTATCCGCCGCAAGCACGTCGGCATACGCATCCGATCTGACACCGTATTCCGCCTTCAGAAGCGCAACGTATCCCTTCAAAGCGGCGTCGGTCTTTGCGACGCGGCGCAGCTCCATCAACTCGTCAAACGAGGCAAACAAACGTCCTCTGGCGGGGTTAGGGAAATGGCGATGCAGATCGGCAAGAATGCGATCGGCATCGGGATGGGTAAAGGTCGTATCCGCAATCAACTGCCAAACCGTTTCCTCATCCCGTACACTGTCAAAAATATTGCGACGATTGGAAAGGACGATCAACCCCATAGGATCAATATAACACTGACGCCAATGGAAAAAGTTCTTCACGAATTCCATCGGGAAGAAAAGGGTTCCGCCAAGCACCGCGGGATAAAAGCCGAGTTGCTCCGAAACACCGTTTACCGTCATGTGATCCGAATCCCCCGAGAAAACGTATTTCTTTCTGCGGTAGGTAAAGGACAGCGTAAACGCACGGTTATCGACCACGGCAGAACGCGCAATTCCTGCGGCAACCGGAGCCATCGGCAACCAAAGTCTTCCGTTGCTCTCAAAGGGTTTTGCTACAACACCGTCCGCCGTATTTGCGATGCGTTTGCGGTCAACAATGGTATAGCTTCCGCTCTTCGAGAATACCGCCGCCCCCTTCAATTCGGGCATACCGGAATAGCTTGGGGGTGCCATTTCCTCCCAACCGAACAGATTGTCGATGTAAAGCACGGTATCGGTGCGGTTTGCCTGTCCGCCAACGACACAGTCAAAACAAACGTATGTTACACGATCCCAACCGGTGGGCGTTCCGACCGCGCGCATAAAGGGCAACTCAACGCGGTAATCGTTCCAACCGTCGTGTCTGATTGAAAAGGTACATTCGTAACCGTTTTTTCCATCACCATCCTCGCCGTTGTCAAACATCAGAGAAAAGCTTCCGCCTTCGCCTTTGAGAGAAAACACCGAGAAGGTAAGATAACGGTAATCGGTCAGAGCACCGGCTTCAACCGGAATACGCACGCGATCGGTGTTGGCAAAATGCCATGCACCGCTCATGTGCGCGTTTTTTTTATGTACAAGGTCAGGAATCAATCCCGATCGCTCGATCAAGTCATATTGATTCATGTCCACCAATACGACCGAGTCGCTTGCTTCGATGACGTCCACACATCCCTTAAGATTCTTTTTCATATCCAATTCCTTTCTTTCGGCATATTCGGATGAACCCGCATTTCACACGTCCAACGTAGATATACCTTGATAATTTCTTCCGTCCGGACTTCGTTTGCGCAGAAAAACAAACACCGTCCTTTGAAGAAGCATTTTGTCAACGCGTGTAAAAAACGAACGCAGACGCCAAAGCATCAACTGCCAAGTAACACGCGCGGTACGCGAGTAGGATTATACCTGATCGACAAATCGCATAAATGCTGCTCTGCCCTCGTCCGTGCATTTGTAAACACCGGCATCCTCCAGAACCGCCTCAAAGGTCTTTCCGATCTCCTTTTGCAAAATACCTACTACGTTCTCTTTGGTAAAGCAATATTGAGCCGCGAAAGAGGAAACCCATGCGGCGTGCTTCTCAATGCGCTCGTCGGTCGACACGTCGATTCCCTTTACCAAAGCATCGGCAAGGATCTCGATCTCTGCCTTCAGACGCGACGGCAGAACCGCAAGTCCCATAACCTCGATCAAGCCGATGTTTTCCTTTTTGATGTTGTGCTTTTCGGCGTGAGGATGATATACGCCAAGCGGGTGCTCGGGGGTGGTGATATTA
>JAZRGI010000132.1:0-2620 GCA_045644105.1 Eubacteriales bacterium
TCTCGCCTTCTGCTCTGCCGCAAGGTCTTCATTCAGGTCTGCGATCACGTCGCCCTTGACGCCGATATACTTCATATCGGTGGGGATCCCCGATGCCGAAACAGGATAGATGCCCGTGGTGTGATCGACAAAATAGGTGGCAAACGAGCTATCGGCAATCTGCTCCTCCGAAAGATTTCTCGTCAACTGATAGAGGATCGCCGCTACCATCTCAAGGTGCGCAAGCTCCTCGGTGCCTACGTCGGTCAGGATTCCGGTTACCTGTCCGTAGGGCATGGAATAGCGTTGATTCAAATAGCGCATTGCCGCCGCGAGCTCACCATCAGGTCCACCGAGTTGGCTAATAATGATCTGCGCCAATTTGGGATTTGGGGTTTTAATCTTTACCGGATACTGCAATTTTTTATCATAAGTCCACATACTCTCTCACACTCCAATCTCTCAATTCGCATCGTTTTCCCACGGCCACGGTCCCTCTATCCAATCCCATGAATGACGGCTTGTATTACCGTACATGGTCATAGGTCCACAGTTCTTCTCATAGGACGACAACAACCGTGCCCGCATCTCGATCAGTTTGTGATAATATTCCAGTGCCTGTCGGTTTTCCGGATAGGCATCCAGATACAGAACGGTTTCCTGAATGGCAAAGTCGATCGCTCTCAATCGTTTGAGGTCTTTTCTGCAACCGCCGCAACCACCTGTAGCATATCCGCATCGGTCATTGGTATTTTTCAGCATCTGCCCTTTCCTCCTCCCATTCTCATGCAACGGTCGCCTGCATCAAACGGCAGAATCAGTTCAGCAAACTGACTTCCCCGTTCCAATGCGGTTTCGGGATCCAGCAGATTCTGCCAACACTGATGTGGGGCGTACACCATTGCAAGTGATGGCATCTGCATATAGTTTGGACAGAAAGCCTCGTCCCCCTCATTGCACTGCGGCCGTTCCTCACCTCTTGCGCCATGAGGCACTGCTTCCTGTTCCGACTCCATATGCTCGGTACAGTTGTTTTCCGTTCCGCAACCCGGAAGATGCGGCTTTTGCGATTCGTCCTCCATTTCGTTCATAACCGCTCGCGCGCCTCCCATCAACTCGCCGCCAAGCATCCGTCGCAAGAACTCATTGTTTGCGCGATCAATAGAGGCGTGCCTGTGATTTTCCGTATACATCGTCTATCGCTCCTCTCCCATCATAATCAAGCCGAACACGTCTACGTGTCCGACTACTACAGTTTATGCGCGCTTGTCGGAAAATGTCAGTTTAAGAAAAAAATCGTCTAATCTTTATTATTTTTCAAAAAACATTGACAAACAAAAAGAAAAGTGCTATAATATCAAATGTAGAAAAACGATGACGAAGAACTCCGGAAAACGAAAGCTTACAGAGAGTGCGCATTTGGTGGAAGCGCATAGTCGGTACTTTTCCAGCGACATCACTTCCGAGTTGATACACCGAACCTCACTTGACAAATAAGTGTATCCGTATGGCTGCGTTAAAGCACGGGAAATATAGGTTTCCAAAAAGGTGCGCCACATTTGGCGAATATGAGTGGTACCGCGGAGCATTCCGTCTCATAGCTTTGGCTATGGGGCGTTTTTGTTTTTTGGACCCTACATCGGTATTTTTAAATAGGAGATAAAAGAAATGGCAAAGGATTACACAAGTACACTCAATCTTCCCTCAACAGAGTTCCCCATGCGTGCAAATCTGCCGCAAAGAGAGCCAGAAATGCTCAAATATTGGGACTCCATCGATCTGTACAACGCAATGCAGGAAAACGCAAAGGATAAGCCCCTTTACGTTTTGCACGACGGCCCTCCCTTCTCCAACGGTAACATCCACATGGGACACGCGCTCAACAAGACGCTCAAGGATTTCATCAACAAATCTCGTGTTATGTCGGGCTACAGAGTTCCCTTTACCCCCGGTTGGGATAACCACGGTATGCCCATCGAGTCCGCGATCATCAAGCAGAATAAGCTTGACCGCAAAAAGATGTCGATTCCCGAATTCCGCAACGCCTGCCATCAATTTGCGCAGAAGTTTGTCGATCTTCAAAAGAGCCAATTCATTCGTCTTGGTCTGACCGCAGATTGGGAAAAGCCCTATCTGACCATGAACAAGGAGTTTGAAGGACGTGAGATCAAGGTATTTGGCGAGATGTATAAGCGCGGCTACATCTACAAGGGACTCAAGCCGGTTTATTGGTGCCCGGTTGACGAAACGGCTCTTGCAGAGGCAGAGATCGAATACAAGACCGACAAATGTACCTCCATCTACGTCAAGTTCCGTATCAAGGATGATCAAGGCAAGCTTGCCGGCGTATGCGACCTCGACAAGACCTACTTTATCATCTGGACGACCACCACATGGACTCTGCCCGGTAACCAAGCAATTGCCCTGAACGCAAACGAAAGCTACGCGGTTGTCAAGGCAGACAACGGTGAATATTACGTGATTGCCGAGGCTCTGGTAGCCGCAACCATGGCAGAGGGCAATATTGAAAATTACGAGATCGTTGCCACCTATGACGGCAAGTTCTTTGAGTACATGACTGCTCAACATCCCTTCCTCGATCGCGATAGCCTTTTGGCGGTTGCAGATTACGTTACAATGG
>JAZRGI010000133.1:0-3032 GCA_045644105.1 Eubacteriales bacterium
CCCCCGGTTATCTTGACTTTTCGCGTGAGGTTCTGCAGGCGCTTCGCGTTGCCGACAGTGCAATCATTCTGGTAGACGGTAAGGCAGGTATCGAGGTTGGTACCGAGTTGGCATGGGATTATGCAGAGTCTGCGGGTATTCCTCGCGCATTCTTTATCAATAAGTTTGACGATAACGAAGCACGTTTTGGACGTGTTCTTGACGATCTGCACGCTACCTTTGGTAAGCAGGTTTGTCCCTTGACCATTCCCATGGTTAAGAACGGTGAAGTGGTTGGTGCCATCGACCTGATCGATCAGAGCGCGCACGTATTTGATTCCAACGGACGTCATAGCATAGAGCTGATCCCTGAAGAATCTCAAGAGGCGGTCAACAAGTACCGCGATATGCTAATGGAAGCAGTTGCAAGTACCGACGAGGATCTGATGATGAAGTACTTTGAGGGTGAGGACATCACTCCTATGGAAGCCATCAATGCGGTTCACGAGGGTATTATCCACGGTGATATCGTTCCCGTATTCTGCGGCGCGGCTACTAAACTGTGGGGCGTATGGACGATGCTTGATAAGATCACCGAGTCTTTCCCGCGTCACACCGCAAAGAAGAATGAAATCCTTGAGGATGGCAGTGAGTCTGAGATCACACCCGAGGGCGAGCCTTCCTTGTTCGTATTCAAGACCGTTGCCGATCCGTTCGTTGGTAAGATGTCCTTCTTTAAGGTTATGAACGGTACGGTCAAGCGCGATATTCTGATGCGCAACAACACCACGGGCGATAGCGAAAAGCTTGCTCATATCTACGTGATGAAAGGCAAGAAGCAGACCGAGGTGGATGAGTTGGCATGTGGCGATATCGGTATGGTCGCAAAGCTTTCCAATACAAACACCAATGATACCCTGACTTGGAACAAGGAGTTCCGCTACAGTCGTATCGAATATCCCACGCCTTATCTTGTTAAGGTAATGATCCCTGTTTCCAAGGGCGACGAGGGCAAGATCTCGCAGAGTATTGCCAAGATGGTAGAAGAAGATTATACCATTCGCTTTGAGAACGATGCCGAAACCAAGCAGTTGCTGATCTACGGTCTTGGTGATATGCATCTGTCAGTGCTTTCCTCCAGACTTAAGAGCCGCTTTGGTCTAAACGTTCGTTTTGAGGTTCCCAAGCTTGCTTACCGTGAGAAGATCACCAAGTCGGTTGACGTAGAAGGCAAGCACAAGAAGCAGAACGGTGGTTCGGGTCAGTACGGTCACGTTAAGATGCGCTTTGCCCCCGGTGAGGGCGAGGGCTTGACCTTTACCGTATCGGTTGTCGGCGGTACCGTTCCGAAGAACTTTAACCCCGCAGTAGAAAAGGGTATTCAGGATTCGATGGTAAAGGGTGCTTACGGTTACCCGATGGTATGTCTGGCAGCCGACCTGTACGATGGTTCCTACCACGCAGTTGACTCCGATGAGCTTTCCTTTAAGACGGCTGCGTCGTTGGCATACAAGAAGGCATTGGAAATTGCCGCTCCCGTACTGCTTGAGCCTGTAGGCGATCTTGCAATTACGGTTCCCGAGAACCTTGTTGGTGACGTTATGGGTGATTTGAATAAGCGCCGCGGTAGCGTTATGGGCATGGAGCCTGCTACCAAGAAGGGCTACACCGTTGTTCAGGCAACCGCTCCCAAGGCAGAATTGATGGATTATCCCATTATTCTCCGCGCAATGACGCAGGGCAGAGGATCCTTTGAGTACAACGTAACCGGCTACGACGTTGTTCCCGCAAATATCACCGCAAAGGTCGTTGCAGAAAATAAGGAATAATTGAATCATCAGACAAAAGCCACGCTAAGCGTGGCTTTTGTAATAGAAAGGGGCTATTATTGGTTTTCAGGACAGCCCCGATTTCGTTATAGACTAATTCAAAAATAATAAAAAAATTCCAACCTTTTGGGGAATTCGTGTCTATATGGGTGAAAGCTTTCAACGAGGTACAAGCAAGTGAACAGACAAGATGCCGAAAAAATCATAACTGAATATCTCAAGCCCATATTTGGCTTTGCACTGAAGCGGTGCAAAAACGCACACGATGCGGAGGATCTTTCGCAGGATATAGTATTAAAGGCTTTCCGCGCGCTTTTGATCAAAGATGATATAGGAGACGTCAGTAAATTTATTTGGACGATTGCGCATAACGCGCTCAGCAATTACTATAGAGACGCCGCAAAAAGCGTGATAGGCGTGTCAATTGATGAGGTGGCAGAGGTCATTGCAGACCCCGACTCTATTTTTGATGACGACGACAACGGCGATACCGTCCGTAGATTGCAGAGCGAAATAGCGTATCTTTCCAAGCTCCAACGCAAGATCGTAATTGCATACTATTTTGAAAACCGCAAGCAATCCGATATTTCTAAAGATTTGAATATTCCTCTCGGCACAGTCAAGTGGCACTTGTTTGAAGCAAAAAAAGAATTGAAACGAGGTATGGATACTATGAGAAAAACAAGTGAACTGAAATTTAACCCGATAAAGTTTGATTTGTGCGGATTCAGCGGATCTGTTGGAACGAAAGGCGCTTGTACAAAATTTTTTGATTCCCTTGTTGCGCAGAATATTGAATATGCAGTTTTGAAAGAAGCCAAAACAGTCAATGAAATTGCAGAAGAACTGGGAGTTTCTCCCGTATATGTGGAAAATGAAGTCGAACGCCTTGAAGAATATGCACTATTAACTAAAATCGGTGACAAATATCTTTGCAACATACTGCTTGAGGAAAGCACAACCGAACTTAATCATTTACACGATCAGATGTATTTGAAGGTAGCAGACATATTTGCGAATGAATTGTTTGATGAACTGATAAATTCGGGAATATTGGATGATGGCAGAATATGGGGAGGTACGACGGAACCATTTAGCTTTACTTATGACCCGCCTAAAGACAAAAACTTTATGTTGTGGGCGCCCATCCCGTACATTGCAGCTATGAGCGGCGGTAAGTTGATGGATGAAAGCACAACATTTGAAGAAGCCGCTACTACACGA
>JAZRGI010000134.1:0-5296 GCA_045644105.1 Eubacteriales bacterium
GTATACCATATTTCGAGCCGTTCTGTCAATGATTCCGATAAAAAAAGGTGTACAAGCAAAAAAAAGATTGCCCCCTCATATAATAGCTCGGGTGACAAAGGTCGCCGTGGAGGTATTTATTATGTTGCTTACGTTGTTTGCCCTGATGACTCGCATCCTGCATATGATCCTCGGCATAGGGACACCTCAAGGCTTCCCTCCTCCTCTCAAGAACGAGGAAGAGCAGGAATGCTTTCGATTGGCACGCCAAGGCGATGAGGACGCGCGGCAAAAGTTGATCCTGCACAATCTGCGCCTGGTATCTCACGTCGTGCGCAAATATTATTCCACCGCAAAAAATCCCGAAGATCTCGTTTCAATCGGTACGATCGGACTGGTTAAGGCAGTGGACACCTTTAGCCTGCGCAACGGCGCTCGCTTTGCGACCTATGCGGCAAAGTGTATTCAAAATGAAATTCTGATGCACTTCCGTTCTCAAAAAAAGCTTTCCAATGAGGTTTCCATTAACGAAACCATCGACGTTGACCGTGACGGAAATCCACTGACCTACATTGACGTGATCTGTGAGGAGGAAGACCTTGCCGAAGAGGTAGACCGCAAAATGATGACCGACCGTATGATGCACTGCGTGGATACGGTATTGACACCGCGTGAACGACAGATCGTGATGATGCGTTACGGTATCGGCGGGATCGATGCGCAAACGCAACGTGAAATCGCACAGGCGCTTGGGATATCCCGATCCTACGTTTCGCGGATTGAAAAAAGCGCACTCGGCAAGCTTCGCGATGCAATGCAATAGAATTGTTTCGATTTTACCGCAAAATACCGTAAAAAATCAAAAAATTCAAAAAAATCGGTTGCATTATGGGGCGTTTTCTGCTATAATGTTGTGTAGCAAAAAGAAGAAAGGAAGTAGCCTTCCATGAGAATGAGAAGAAAAAAACACGGTGCCGAGCGCATTGCCGCTTGCTCCGAAATTCTGATTACCGATCCCGCCATCCCCGCCGTTGATCCCCAAACCTATTTTGAAACCGAACGTCCGATCCATATTGAGATCGGTTGCGGAAAGGGTGATTTTGCGGTTGGTATGTCGGCAAAATATCCCGAATACAACTTTATCGCTATGGAGCGCGTTCCCGACGTTGCCTGCCTGGCTCTGGAAAAGGCAATAAAAAGAAAGGATGATCGCCCCGACAATCTTCGTTTTCTGATCGGCGACGCCCGAAACGTTGCAGAGTGGTTCCCCGCACATTCGGTGGATTGCGTCTATCTCAACTTCAGTGATCCCTGGCCGAAAAAAGGCTATGCCAAGCGCAGACTGACGCACGAGGGCTTTTTGGAGTTGTACCGTTCGATCCTCCGTCCCGGTGGACTTTTACGCCTCAAGACCGACAACGAAGGCTTGTTTGATTTCAGTCTTGAGCAATTTGCCGCCTGCGGATTAACCGTGGAATGGCAAACACGCGACCTACACGCCTCCGAAAAGGCGGTTGACAACATCATGACCGAGTACGAGCGCAACTTCTCCCAAAAGGGTCAGGTTATCTACTCAGCGTGGGTAATATTTTGAATTTTGAAAAGAGATAAGGATATGTTAAAGGATCTGATCTGCCGCTCGCGCAGCTATCGCAGTTTTGACCAAAATCAAAGGATCACGCGTGAGCAACTTCTCGCATGGGTAGACCACGCGCGTCTTTCCCCCTCCAGTATCAATCTGCAAATGTTGAAATTTCGCTTGATCTACCGCGAAAACGAGTGCGATGCGATGCTTGCAAACACGCGTTGGGCAGGAAAGATCAAGGATCAGAAGCTTCCGCCCCACGGACACGCGCCAACGGCCTATATCGTTATCTGCGCCGACACCGACGTAATCGAAACCGCAGAAAAATTTCAAAAAGACGTTGGCATCTGCGCGCAATCAATCATGCTTGCCGCCGCCGAAGAAGGCTTTGGAGGTTGTATGATCGGCAGTTTTTCCCCCGACCGCGCAATTGCCGACCTGGGACTTTCCCAAAATCTTCATCCGCAATTGGTATTGGCACTCGGAAAGCCCGACGAAGAGGTGAAATTGACCGATGCGGCTGATGACAACTCGGTTACCTATTACCGTGAAAATGGCATACACTACGTACAAAAAAGAGCTTTAAAGGACATTGTTCTGGAATGAAAGATCAAGCAATTTTGCAGGAGCCATCCGGCGTACTGATTATCAATAAGCACGCGGGCGTTACCTCACACGACATCGTCGGCATGATCCGACGTCTGTATCACACGCGTCGCGTAGGACATACGGGTACGCTTGACCCTATGGCAACCGGTGTTTTGGTGATTCTGATCGGCAGAGCCGCAAAGGCGTGCGAGTATCTTGTAAGCGACCAAAAGCGGTATCGCGCCACCCTGCGTCTTGGATTGACGACCGACACCGAGGACACCACCGGACAGGTGTTGACCACCTCGAAAAAAATACCGACAAGCGATGAATTAGCGACGGTTTTGCCGGCTTTTCGCGGCAAAATCCAACAAATTCCGCCTATGTACAGTGCTTTGAAGGTAGACGGAAAGAAGCTGGTCGACCTTGCGCGCGAGGGCGTTACGATAGAAAGAAAGCCTCGCGAGATCGAAATTTTTGATCTCTGCGCCACGCCGACAGAGCTTGCAAGCGACTATATTTTGGACGTTTGTTGTTCCGGCGGCACCTACATTCGTACGCTTTGCGCGGACATCGGCGCGACACTTGGTTGCGGAGGCACAATGGCAACGCTTGAGCGCACAGAGGCTTGCGGCTTTTCCATCGAAAAGGCATACACCGTCGCGCAATTGGAAAAAATGACCGATGACGAGCGCCTTTCCCTACTTGCCCCCACCGAATCGTTGTTTGCGGAATTGCAGGCGGTTAGACTCCCTGCCTTTTATGAAAAGCTTTGCCGCAGCGGATGTGAGATCTATTTAAAAAAGCTTGGTATATCGATCCCCGTCGGCACGAAGGTGCGGATCCTTGACCAAAACGGCGGCTTTTTCGCCATCGGAGAGGTACGCGAATACGAAAACGGCAACGCCATCAAGGCAACCAAAACCTTTGTTTTGGATTGAATGTATTACCAAATAAGGATTGAATGTATTACCAAATAACACAATAAAGGAGCACCGCCACAGCGGTGCTCCTTTGATTTATGTAAGATTAATCGTCCTCTTCTCCGTGCTTGATATTTTGATACAATGCATACGGATACACAAAGAGCGACATCACAAGTCCAACAAAAATGCCAAGAAGTCCACAAAGGATTGCAAGTACAATGCCCAGGATCCAGAACAACAGTTTTACGGTCAAAAACCAAATAATACCGTCAAGATCAAGCGTAAAGATCAATCCGGGCATGGTTACAAAGCCCCAACCGAAAATTGCCGATATCATTTCCCCGATAAAGTTATTATCCAGAATCAAGCAAGAAATCAAGGTAAACGACATGATACTAACGGCGATACATCCAAACAACATCGACGCATCGGACGTTTCTACAAACCGGGTGATTCCCAAAATCAGCAAAGCTATTGCAACAATACCGCTCCATACAAACGAGTGATTTCTTCTTTTCATTTTCTTATTCTCCTATATTATCAAAAGTCAAATTTGTTTCCAATAAAAGCAAGGATGATATCGGTTGTGATCTTATCCTTGTTTTCAATAAAGACAGGAATCAGTTCATCGTAATCCGCAAGAATTTTTTCGAGATCGGTCTGTTGAAGATTAACGATTATATCAACCTTATTCGTTGACTTAACATCCTCAATAAAGGTATCATAATTTTCTTCCTGAATAAAAATCATAGGAACCTGAATTGTATACTCGATATATTTTCCGCTCGCAGAATCATATGAGTAGACGTACTGCGTTCTGAATTCAATATCAAATCTTCTGGAAAACATTTTACTTCCAATACCGCCAACCTTTTGGGCTTCCCATGCATTTGTTTTACCATTAACAAACACAACGGCGGGATTATCGCCCTCTGCCGGTTGATAGAGGATCGATGTAATACCACCAATATCGCTCAAATTGAACCAAAGCGTGTTATACGTAATCTTTGACAGGGTTTCCTGTACCTCGTATCCAATCAACTTTCCGGTTTCTGCATTGTAAAGCTCGTTGATATATCCGGTAAAGCCGGTCATACCGCCAGCTTTATTACCAATAACCGACACATATTCTTCCGTAATGTAAAACTCGGCAGCACTTGCAGTTTCAATCGAAGCAACGGTTAAATATTCGTAGATCTTACCGCTCACCGTTCCGTCATCATCTCTTTCAATCGAGAAATAAGCACGTCTTACACCAAGATATTTAATCGCAAATTCATAAGAATTCTCAAGAATTTTATACGTAAGCGCATTGGCATCGCCAAGTTGAATTCTTGCAACTCTTTCACCGGTTTCGCTATCCATGCTCAAAGCAATTTGAACCGTTTGCTCACCCAGTGCCGGAATTTCCGTAGTATAATCAAGAACGTAGGATATGATCTTGCCGTCAAAATGAATTGTTACGTGATAAATTCCGTTTTCAAATTCATGATGCGCGGTATCAGCCGGATTGCTATCAAAATAATTGTTAAAAGCACTGATGGAAACGGTAGACAGTGTATCAACCACACTTAAAACACCAAAGAAGGTATTCGTTTGGATGATATTGTCCATTACCATGTGCCACTGCTCACCGTATCCATAGCAAATATCGGAAACGTTTACAAAATTCGAATAGTCACTGACAATGTCATCGGTTTGAACCAGATTGGCACTGAAATCATACCGCATACTCTCTGGAATATAGGTATTGGGATTCATATCATAACCGCTTAACAAAGCAGAAAGCAGTTTTTTTGCATCCACAACCTCGTTCCAAATCGCATAACAGTTCAAATTTGATGTAATTGGAGCATTAAAATCAATTTCCGCGCTTCCGTTTGTATCGGAAAACCATCCTACAAAAGCATACCCTTCATACTTGGGCTTTTCGGGAGCGGTTGCTTTGTTGCCATATTCAACAACCTGTGAACTCACTGCACTACCGCCATTGGAATAGAAAGTAACCGTGTACTTCTGTTTGATCGCACTTACCTTTGCATAATAGGTGGCATTCTTCGTTGCTGTTGGGATTGCCGAAAGAACACTTCCGTTTGCGGCATCACTCCACCCTTCAAAGGTATAATCCCATTCGGCATTATCACTGACTGTGTAATTGTAGCTTGGAAGCATTCCTTCTTCAACCGTCTGTGTCGAAAGAACAACTCCGTTTTGATCA
>JAZRGI010000135.1:0-2681 GCA_045644105.1 Eubacteriales bacterium
TTTACCGATTGCCTTTTGCAACGCGGTGCACACAAGGTGTATGCCGTGGATGCAGGTGTGGGACAGTTGGCAAAGGATCTTCTTTCCAATCCCGCAGTTGTTTCCATCGAAAAGATGAATGCACGCAATCTTGCTCCTGAGCACATTGAGGGCAGTCGTGTTGACTTGATCGTAATGGACGTTTCCTTTATTTCCGCAACCTATATTATTCCACAGTTTCCCGCACTGATGGCAGAGGATGCCGAGGCGGTTTGCCTTGTCAAGCCGCAGTTTGAGGTGGGACGTGCTATGATCGGTAAAGGCGGTATCGTGCGCGACAGCGCGGCACATGCCGAAGCGATCAAGCGCGTATGCAGCTGTGCCGAGCGTGTAGGATTATATCCGACAGCTCTCATTCCGTCTCCCATTTTCGGTGGGGACGGCAACCGTGAATTTTTATTGCATCTGACACGGTCGGATGTGAAAACCATCACGGACGAAATGATTTTGCAAGTTACCAACAATGTATGACCTTAGGAGGCGATAACGGTGTTAAAAATTGCATTGATCACCAATTTCAATATTCCCGAAAAGGCAAATGCCGCGTCAGTAGTGGCATCGCGCTTGCTGGGCAAGGAATGCCGCATTCTTGTGGCGGCATTCAACCGCGAAAAGCTGATGCGCGTGGGCAAGCACCGTGAGGAGTTTGTTTATCTGCCCTTGGAAACGGTTTATTCCGAGGCAGATATTATCATCGTTTTGGGCGGTGATGGAACCATCCTTGAAGCGGCGCGCCGTGCCGCTGGTCGCGGAACTCCCATTTTGGGTATCAATCTTGGCAGACTTGGCTATATGGCTGAGTTGGAAATGTCGGGATTGGACGGTCTTGATGCGCTTTTTACAGGCGAATATACGCTTGACAAACGCTCGATGCTGCGCGTGGAGCTTCTTGCAGGCGGAGAACTCCGTTCTTTTTGCTATGCGCTCAACGATGCGGTTATCTCGAACGGTTCTGTTTCACGCATTGTCGATCTTGAACTTTCTCACAACGGCAACCATGTGGCAAATTACCGTGCCGATGGCTTGATTATCGCAACGCCTACGGGTTCAACCGCTTATTCTATGTCGGCAGGCGGTGCTGTGGTCGATCCCAGTGTCCCGTGCTTCTGTGTCACACCGATCTGTCCGCACTCTTTCGGCGCACGTCCTATGATCTTCTCGGATAATGCTGCGCTGGAAATCCGCAATGTGTGTGCACGTGAAAAAATGCTTTATCTCACCGTTGACGGACGTATGAATTTTGAACTTTACCGCAATCAAACGGTTCGCATTACAAAATCCGATCTGCAAACCAATCTCATTCGCTTAACACCCAGTAGCTTTTACAGCAATTTGCGTGCAAAGATGAGATCCTCACAGATCGATTAAGGAGGACAGTTATGAAAAGAATTCGTCAGGAAAAGATGTTGGAGCTGATCTCCAAATACGAAATAGATACACAGGATGAACTGATTGACCGCTTGCGCGAGAATGGCTTTGAGGTTACACAGGCAACCGTTTCTCGCGACATTCGCGAATTGAAGATTTCCAAAATGACCACGGGCAAGGGAACTTACCGCTATGTGCTGCCCAAGCAAGCGGCGCCCGGTGCAGGCATCAAATTCAATACGGCACTGATTGATTCTCTTATCAGCGTTGATTATGCCTGCAATATCGTTGTTCTCAAAACCACTCCCGGTCTTGCAAACGCAGTTGCCGTTGGCATTGATTCGATGAACCTTGATCAGATCCTCGGTTGCGTAGCAGGCGATGATACCATCATTATCGTGTCTCGCAGTGAAGATGTTGCAAAAGGTCTTGCCGATCGCTTTGGCGATATGATCAGAGTGAGCCACTGAACATGCTGACCTCATTACATATTGAAAATATAGCTGTTATCCGTCGCGCTGATCTGGATCTGCAAACCGGATTTTCCGCCCTGACGGGTGAAACCGGCGCAGGTAAATCGATGATTGTGGATAGCATCAATCTGCTTCTCGGCAACCGCGCCTCGCGCGAGATGATTCGTTCGGGCGAGGAGGGTGCTACCGTCAGTGCTGTATTTGAGGGGCTTTCCGATGCGGTTGTTGCGTCTGTCTCCGATATGGGTTTTGCGGTTGAGGATGCTTCCTTGATGATTTCCCGCACCATTACGGTCGATGGACGATCTCAAACGCGCCTGAACGGGCGTGTCATCACGCAAGTGATGCAAAGAGAGATCGCGCGTCTGCTCATTAGTATTCAGGGGCAAGCGGATAGCCAAAGTCTGTTACAAAAAAGCCGCCACCGCGAGCTGTTGGATGCTTACGGAACTTCAAAGGATGCTTTTGAGGCTTATGCTTCGGCCTTTGAAGAACTGAAAAAATGCCGCAAAGAGGTGCAGACACTCTCACAGGACAGTGCCGAAAAGTTGCGCCTCTGTGAAATGCTCAAATACCAAATTGAAGATATTGATGCAATGAAACTCAAAATTGGTGAAGAAGAAGCGCTGATCAAAGAGCGCGACCGTCTTGCCAATCTGGAACGCATCAACAAGCAAACGGGCACTATTTGCCGTCTTTTGCGCGACTCCGAAAAGGGAAGCGCTTACGATGCAGTCCGCAAGGCAGAAAATATACTTGCTTCGCTGAATGGCTTGGTGGACGATACCGATGCACTTTGCG
>JAZRGI010000136.1:0-3264 GCA_045644105.1 Eubacteriales bacterium
AACAGAGGGGCGTGCATCCTTGCCAAGTTCTTGACCGATGCCAAGCTCAAATGCAAGGCGTCCGTTTGCAAGCTCGGATTCGGTAATGGAGAAGCATCCGTCCTTGTTACCGGCACCCAGTGCATTGCCGCCAACGGTGTAGTTGTGCGTGTATCTGCCGCCGTTGCCAAGAGGGTTACCGATAATGCCACCTACAAGGTTTCCACCTTGCACACTTCCGTAGTTGATATTGTAGGAAAGCGTTCCGTGATATTGATAACCTGTGATGCCACCAATGTTTGTACCATCCGATGCCGAAACAGCACCCTCGTTTACAGAGTTTCTAACAGTACCTTGATAAATCTGACCGGAGATACCACCTACAGAGCTTGCCGTAGTTGCTACAACACTGCCGTAGTTGGTGCAGTATTCCAAAATACCCGAGGTGTTACCTGCAATACCGCCAATCGACTCAAAGGTAAATGCGAGTCCATTGTTTACCTCAAAGAGTTTTACGGTACCGGTGTTGGTACAATTTCTAACGATACCCGCGGAAATATGCCCCACGATACCGCCCGCTCTTGCCGCAGATGCAATGGTTGTGTTGACATTGTGACAGTTCTCGATCAAACCGCCGTTGAGGTCACCAACGATCGCACCAAGGTAGGAGCTGGATGCAAAATAGGAATTTTTAACAGTTACGTTTTTAACAACGCCGCCATTGCCTACAATACCAAACAGACCGGAATTGCCGGCATAGGACCAATAATCAAAGTGGTACAGGCCGGAGATCGCATATCCCTGACCGTCAAACGTACCGTAGTATGTAAGAGTTTTATCTATACCTGTATCATGGTTCATCGTCTGACCGATGGGCTCCCAAAAACGGTAGCCGTCGGTTTTGCCGTTGAGACCGGAAAGGTCACCCTTGTTGTAAACAATATCTTTTGTCAATACTGCGTTCGCGTTTACATTGCCCGCGCTGACAAATTTCGAGAACCACATCAGGTTGCCGGCATTTGCAATTTGATATACGCCGTCAACGAGCGCGGGAGCTTGCGGATAATTCTCGTTTTCACAGAAGCGGCAGAAGCCGTCATCGTTAAATGCGGGGTGATGCGTTGCACTCTCACTGCAAATGACGCTTCCCGTGCCCTGCATAAAGCCATCCTTTACAACAGTTCCACCGTTGTTGAACAGAGAACCGTTGTTCGTCAGTTGCTCTTGCAGGGTAAGTGTAACACCTTGTGCAACCGTTAAGGCACATCCTTGCGGAATCGTTAAGGGTTTCGACAAAATGAGATTGTGAGAAAGTGTAAAGCTTGTTTGGTTAAGCGTGTACTCTGTTCCCGCCTCGTTGAGAGTGAGGAAGGTGAATGCGCAATCCTTGCAAGCAATATCAACGTTGCTGTTGTAGGCATGCTTCTCTGTCCCGAGAATTTCGGTACATTCCATACATCTCTTATCGTGCTTGGAATTATCGGTTTTGTTGGGGGTATAGAAGGTCTCGGTTGTAGAATGACCGTAAAGAACAGTCTTTTCACCCGAAAGAACCTTTTCGCACACTGCGCAGAAGGTGTATGCGGAAAGTCCCGAAGAATAGCAAGTGCCGTTTACTTGATTGTGCGTGATGGGAGTACAAACGTGAGCATCATTTTGAGATGTCAGCGTAGTCACCTTGCCCGTTTGGTAAATGGTGCTGCCAATCAACTTGAAGCCGTTAGACTCAACACCGTAGTTGTTTTTGAGATTATTAGAGGATGCAACCTCTCCGGCAATTACACCCACGTTTTCTGCTTCGATAACTTGCAGCGTTGCCGCCGAGTAGGTGTTTTCAATTCCGCCTATATAGGTGTTACCATTTTGGGCCCAGCGCTTTATAGACGCCACTCCGGATACCCTAGTGCCGCTGATCTCGTTTTTCAAAATCACACTGCTTTCCACACGGCAAGCCGAAACCATTCCGTAATGATTATGCGCAAAGACCGCTATCGATCCGGTGGATAAAAAAACAGAATTTTTCAGTACGAGATTTTTGACGACACCCTCGTTATTGATTGCACCAAAGAAACCGAAATTTGTACTCATACCAAAACTATCGGAAGTCATATAAATACCGCTGATGGAATATCCGTTACCGTCAAAAGTGCCGGCATATCCACCGCCATTGGCGTGGGTAGGGTCGTTCACAATAGATTCCCAAAGGTACGTACCACCCGTTTCGGTAGATACGGTCGTGTTGATTACAATGTCTGCAAGAAGCACAGCATTGAGATTGGGGCGGGGCATCGCTCTTGTCAAAGCCGCAAAGCCGTAAAGTTCTTTTGCGTTGCGAATGGCATAATAGCCATTGTATTGCTGCCAATTCTCGTCGGTAAGACCGTAGGAACGATAGTTCGACGAGTTGATTTTGCCGGGAGTTACGGGCACGCCGTCATAGGGCGTGGGCACCGTAGGACTTGTGGGCGAAACGTACTCGGTTTCGGGAAGTGTGGGAGTTGCCGCTTGAGCGGTTACCGTTGCTCCCGAAAGAACACTTGCAAAACTCAAAAAAAGAATTGCAAGCATCACCACAGAGGTAATCATGGGTTTGAATGTTCTGTTTTTTCTCATTGTTTTTTCTCCTTGCTAAATAGTTACAATAGGTTATGCTTGGTTTTGTTTTACTGATTTTTTGTTTTGGGGACATCTGCAAACCGCAATCAGCTCATCGCCGCGCTCCATATGTTTGCAGTTTCCGCAATCGAACTCCGGCTCACGGCTCTTGCGTTGAAAGTGCCGACAAGCTTCTTGCATCAGAGTAACGAACGGATATTCATCTGCGGTGTAAACAGGATTTTGAAGAAAATCGGGATAGATCTCCATCGGCTCATATTTCCGATCGATCTCTTCATAATATCCATATCGTATTTCAAATGTCGTGCCGTGGAGCTCGATCACTCTGTAAAGATCGCCCTCTTTGGGTTTTTCAAAAGCAACCGATTTTTCAATCATACCGTTTCCTTTCTGTCGGCAATAAAAAATCTGCCATACCGGATTTTAACATCAACAGTATAGCAGATTTTTTATTGTTTTTGTACTACCTAAAACAGGAAAAAAAGCACTGTGTTTTGGGAGCATTTTGGGAATGCATATAACTTTTTGATACCCTTTTGGATATGCAAAATTATAGAATGGCGGCAAACTCACTGCGAGAAAGTCCGCTTTTTTCTTTTATGATTTTTACGGCTTGCTTAACACCCGAAATCGACATATGCGTCCGCTCGGCAATCTCGGCATCACTCA
>JAZRGI010000137.1:0-3634 GCA_045644105.1 Eubacteriales bacterium
ATCTGATAGCCGTTGGAGTTTTCGGGAATCTTATCTCCGGTTGCCGAAGGAGTGATAAAGAATACGTTGTCATCTGCCGACAGACTCTTGAACTCAAGACCCGGCTTGGTGGTAACGGTACCGAGAGAAACCTGCATCCCCTTCTCATACAGATCAGAGTACAGAGTGGGAACGTTGGTAGCATCGTGCTTATCGTCGTGCATAACCAACTCAAACATAATGCCGTTCAAGCCGCCGTTCGCGTTGATCTCGTCAACCGCGAGTTGTGCGGAATTCTTAACCGCGATACCGTAAATGGAGGCACCGCCGGTCAAGGGACCGGTCAGACCGATCTTAATCTTCTCGTTGTTTTCTGCGGGATTGGAGGATGCGCAAGAGGTCATACCCAACATGCCAAAAACCATAATGACTGCAAGCGCAAGTGTCAAAATTTTGGTGAGGTGCTTCATAGGAAAATCTCCTTCAAAATTAGTTTAGCAAGCTAAATTGCTATGAGTATTATTATACACAAATTTCACAACCTTGTCAACACTTTTTCAATTATTAATTTGTTTTTTTTAAAAAAAAATAGTAAAAATTATACATCAGAAAGATTTTTTATGCAATCAAAAGCATCTTGCGCGGAAAAAAGCAGTCCGACCGCGAAGAAGCGATCGGACCGCAATAAGTTTGTTATTTCTTTTTCTTTTTGAGAACGACGGGAGCAAGAGCGATCAACAGAGGCAGGGACGCAGCACCGATGCCACTGCGGCAACCGCTCTTCTTGGCGGGCTCTTCCTCGGTAGGAGTATCGTTGGCATATCCCTCCAGTGCCGCGATGGCAGTAGCCAGGGCGGTGGTTGCCTGATCGATGCTTTCCTGCGTTGCGTCGGGATTGTTGTAAACCGAACGTGCCGCTTCAAGTGCCGCCTGCATTGCCTGCCAGGACGCCGGCTTGAAGTGCGTTTCTCTCAGTCCTTCCGCATCGGTGATCTTAGCGATCAGATCGGCAAAATCGGCATTGGGAGTCACCGTAATTTGAGGAACGCCGATCTGTTGGACAGTACCCACGTCCAAAACCGTGATGGTCACCGTATTCTCTGCGGTCTTACCGGTTTGGAAGGTGGTCTTTTCGGAAGGAATCCAAGCGATCTCATACGTGCCTGCATCGAGCTTTGCAAACTTGTAGTCTGCTCCGCTGGTGCCCTTGAAATTGGATTTATCGGTAATATTGAACGCCTGATTGATGCCCGAAAGCTTCAAGTAATACCAAAGCTTGGAGCCGGAGGTAATGCCCTTGGTTTGCATACCAACCCAATCGGCGTCGGTACCCGTGGTAGCGGTTACGTAGATCGGCTCGCCTACGCGATAAATTGCCTTATCGGTCATAATCGATCCGTTGGGCGAGATATTGCTGGTCTTTTCGTGAATGACGAACGTGGTGGTGTTTTCGGGTGTCTTGCTGGCAAGATAACCGCTTCCGGTTTTGATCCAACCGATCTCATATACACCCGGCTCAAGATCAACGTAATCTCTTCCGAATGCAGCGTGATCCTTACTGATATCAACCGCCGTACCGACACCAACGTCCCTGATGTACCAATAGTTCCAGGTACGGTAGTCGCTGGAAGCAACGTTGCGGATACCGATCCAAGCCTCACTTCCGCCCTCGTGCGCGGTTACGTAGATCGGCTCACCCACGGTAAAGGAGTATTTGTTCATGGAGAAGGTTCCCGTCGCCGGTGCGCCGCCGCCTTTGGTGTAGGTGGAAATATCGACGATGTCGCAGTCGACAGACCAACCAAGCTCTTCGGAATAGGTATAGATAACAAGATAATCCGCCTCTGCGGGAATGGTAGCCAGAATGTCAACGTCATAGGTACCGGAGGAGTTGGAATTGATTGCGTGAGTAGCAATGGGCTGATCCCCGATGATACCGGTATCCGCGCTTGCGAAGAAGACCGCGATGTTGTTGGCATAATTGTTAACGGGAACGTGACACTCGATGGTTCCGTTGAGCATACTGCCCTCTACCGAAAGTGTAGGAATACTACCGTACATCGGAGGTGCAACAAACTTTGTTGCGGGAGTGGCAAGACCTTCCTCGGAAACGTCAACCATAAACTGTGCCGACGTAATCCACTCGCCGTCGTTGAAGTTACGACCGCACACAAGCACCTTGTCCTCGTAAACGTAAACGTAATATCCCTCGCCCTTCTTACCCGACTCACCGATCAGGGTATTGTAGGTGCTTGCGGGATATCCGACACCGGAGGTTCCGAACATATTGGGCAGAGAAGCATCCTGCTCGTAGTAAATGCCGTAGGAGTTCATATCAAAGTGAGTATGTCCCGAGAACAGGATCACCTGCGGATACTTGGCAAGAATGGTTCTCAAAGCCTTTTCGGTTTCGGCGGTTACCGCACCGTAAGCAGCGCCCTTCTTGTATTTACTACTACCGGAAAACGTACCGGAGGTCGTATCGTTCATGGGTTGGTGGGTAATGATGAAGATCGGCGTATTAGGGGCTGTACCCTCCTCCAGCTCATCCTCCAACCACGCCAACGTGTTTGCGTTCAGAGTCTGGTTGTTCTGGTCGCACACGTCGCTACCGAGGAAAATAAACTTAACGCCGTTCTTTTCAAAGGAGTAGGAAAGCGAATCAAAGCGCGAACCGGCACTGAAATCCGCATCCTGCGGAACGAAGCGACCCATAAAATGCTCATATGCCGCCTTCATATCGGAAAATCTGTCTGCGGCGATCGGATTCGTACCGTAGCGGAAGAACTCGTGGTTGCCGACTGCCAAATAAAGGTTGGGCACACTTTCAACCGCGTTGTAGATGTCTACAAACGCCTGATAATCGGCGTCGGTCGCGCCGTTTACGTTGTCGCCGTTACTGATAACACCGATACTGTTTGGACTGACCTTAACGATATCCTCCAGCATGATGCGGAAGTTGTCGCGAGTATGCTCACGACCGGTATTTTCAGCAGTAACGTGAATATCACTGACAGATTGGAACTCAAAAAGGATCTCACCAAGATAGTCCTTGCTCAAAGCCGCTCCGGTGGGCAGCTTGAAGGAGGCAAACTCCTGAGAAAATCCAAGTCCTACCGAGTAGGAATAGGCAAGCAGACGGGTTGCGCCAAAGGGAATAAAGGTTCCGTTTGTCATACGGTGGGTAACAACGTTGCCGCCGACCTTGATCGGTGTCAACGAGCTGTAGCCCTCCAGCTTACCGTTGTCATCTGCCCAATACAGATAGATAGCATCGGCTCTGTGTCCTGCGGGCAGGGTAATGGAAACAATACCGTCCGCCATTCCTCCGCCCACCTTGTCCAGGCGATAAACCAACGACGTGGGCGCTTTGGGACCTTGCGCCGTTTCGGCATAGGCAGGAAACGCCGCGCAAAACAGACTGCCGACAAGAACGAGAGTAAGCAAAAAGGATAACGTTCTTTTCATGTTGAATTCGTCCTTCCTTGATTCAAAATTTGAATGTTAGGCAGAAAAGCAGACAACGCGATCGCCAACACTTGTCCCACGCGGTTGCCGGGAGCATTGGTTCTTTCGGTCTGCTTTCTTCCCTATTGATTGTATCTTATCGCCACCAAGCGGGAGCGTTGTGATCAATAATCATGTTGACCTCACC
>JAZRGI010000138.1:0-11818 GCA_045644105.1 Eubacteriales bacterium
CTTTAAAAATTTGTCAAGTCTCATTGATTTTTCCCTTCAAAGTCTTACTGACCGAAAACGTCACCTTTCTGGAGGCAGGCGCCTCTACCGTTTCATTTGTGCGCGGATTTCTTGCGATACGTGCGGGTACCTGCTTAACCGAAAAGTTTCCAAGCCCCGATATCTGCACCGATTCCCCCGCAATCAAAGCATTTTCGATTGCATTAAGCATTGCATCCACCGCAACGGCGGCTTGCTTCTTCGTCATCTTACCGTCCTGTGCAACCTTATCGATCAACTGTGCTTTCGTCATACGACGTTCCTCCTATGTTTTGCGCCAATGTTTCATTCCTTTTTCATTTTACCATATTCTTGCCGCCTTGACAAGCACTTTTTCAATCTATTTTTCTTTTTTTAATGATTTTCCAAAGAATTTTCGGCGACTCGATTGATCAACGCATCGATTTCCTTCGACAATGCGTATTCGGCATTGACACCAACCGTTCCCGAAAAATCGATGACACGCATCAAAAGTTCGCCTACTATGCGGTTCGGATCGGAGGATTCCTCCCGAAGCCCCGCTCTTGCAATCGCAATTTCATGCTCCAGCTTGTTCAACATCCGCTCCGGATCCTCACCCTGTGCCTTTCCGATTTTTTTGCGGACTTTGGCGGCACGCATGAGCGCGGGAAGCATGGGCGGAATCGCGCGCAACTTTTCTACAAGCGTAATGCGTTGCTTTTCCTCGGTCTTGATTGCCTCCCAATTGGAAAGCACCTGCGCACTGTTGTCTACACTGACATCTCCAAAAACGTGTGGGTGCCGATGTACCATCTTTGCGGTAATATCGTTTATGACCTCGTGAACGGTAAAGCGGTTCGCCTCTGCTTCGATCTGTGAGTGGAATATGATCTGAAACAACAGATCCCCAAGCTCCTCACGCAAAAGCGTCGGATCATCGTTGTCGATAGCCTCAACAACCTCGTACGTTTCCTCAATCAGTTCCGACCGAATGCTATGGTGATCCTGTTCGCGATCCCACGGACACCCCTTCTCCGATCTTAAAATACGCGTCAAGGCAAGTAGATCCTCAAACGTGTAAAACTGCTTTTGTCTTAACATTGAAATTTCATCAAGCAAGTTCATTTCATTCTCCTTTTGATAAGTCCTCGGAAAGCTGCAAAAGCCGCATTTTTCTCAAAATATGATACAACCTCTTCCCCATTGGCAAATCCAAAATATCCTCCTCTCCAAACACGCCGAAAAGACACGAGAAAAGAAAATACAGAAAGACCGCCGTCAGAAGCGATAACAACGTCAGGATTGCCGACGCACCAACTCGGTTTTCAAAGGTCAGATACAACAGGTACGATCCCCCCACCGAACAGAAGGATGCCCCCAAAGGCTTCCAAAAAATCGATTGCAAAGCATCCACATTGCAAAGCCGTGCGGAAAACAAAAGATTGAACGTCACCACCGCGAGATTGCACAAAAAAGTACTGATGGGTGCTCCCATCAATGCGATACGAGGGTTTCCGATGCAAATATATGCGGACACGATCTTCACCACTGCCCCGACAAGCATGGAAAGAATGGGAAGGTTGACCGCCCGATAGGCGTGCAGAACCGAATTCGTGGCAGTGATCATACACGACAAAAAGACCGACACGCCAAGACAGGATAGCAGTGGCGCGGCAACGGCAACCGCATACGGCTCATGCGTAAAGAGCAAAGATAACACCTGCCGCGCGTATACGGCAACCCCAAGCGCCGCCGGAACGCCAAAAAATGCCGTAACCCGATAGCAAGAGCGCACCATCTCTACCTGTTTTTTTCGATCTCCCGACGCAATTGCGGCAGAAAGCATGGGAACAAGCGGCAATGCGACGGCATTGATCAGTGACGGCAAAAGTCCGTAAACCGATAGAGCAAGTGTCGTATAGCTGCCGTATGCCTCGTTTGCCTGTACGCCGGAAAAACCAATGCTCTGCAGGCGACGCAGGATCATTGCCATATCGATCAATTTTGTCAAACTGACCAAAGATGCTCCCACCGTGACGGGGAAAGCAAGCTTTGCAAGCTCTCTGCGGATCGACTGCGAGCGTTGCGCCTTGCGGTGTGCTTCTTTGGTTGTTGCTTCTCCGCTCGCCTCGCGCATACGAAGCTTTGCAACCAACAAATAAAGGGTTGCCGCCGCAGTGCCAACCGTCAGTCCGATTCCGGCAAACGCCGCAACAACTGCGCTTCCATAGCCCCGGTGCAATGCAAAACGCGCCAGAAAAAGTCCGAAAAACAGCTTTCCAACCGATTCAATGATCTGCGAAACGGCGGTGGGAAGCATTCTTTGATGACCTTGAAAATATCCTCGCAGAGCAGATGACAGACAAACAAAAAATATGGTCGGCGCAATTGAAAGCATACAGTAGTATGCCTTTTCATTACGGATCAACAGGCAAAAACGACGGGCAAATATCAACATTACCGCCGTTCCCAAAAGTCCGATCCATAAAAAGACCAACCGTGCGGTATGATATATTGCCCCGACCTGTGCCCGATTTTCTCTTGCGATTGCTCCCGATATCAATACGGACAGTGCCACGGGAAGTCCCGCCGTGGCGATCACACAAAACAATGCGTATATTTCGTACGCGGAATTGAAATAGCCCATGCCCTCGGATCCGAGATACGAGAGCATGGGGATTTTATAGATCAATCCGATGATCTTGACGAGCACGGTTGAGAGCGATAGCAACAAAACACCCGATAAAAAAGTCTTACGAGTATTCCCTGCCGCCTTTGCCATGCCCGCTCACCGCCAATCAATCAAAGTAATGAGCAAACACCTCTTGCGCCTCATAACGCAGACGTTCCTCATCAATAGCAGTATACTCACCGTTTCGGTAAAGTATGCGCCCATCGACCATGGTAAAGAGAACGTCAGACGAATCGGCACTGTAGGATAGCATAGCGTAATCATCGTAGCTCGGCATATTATGAAGTGAAGAACGATCCAACAAAACCAGATCGGCACGGTTTCCAACCGCTACGCGACCGCAATCACTTCTTCCCTGTGCAATTGCACCGTTTTTGGTGGCAAGCGCGATCATTTCCGATGCTACCGTAATGGCAGGATCGCGGTTGATACCCTTGTGTAGGATTGTCGCCGTCTGCATCTCACGCAGAACGTCCAAACGGTTGTTGGAAGCCACGCCGTCGGTACCGAGCGCTACGTTAAGACCCGCGTCAAGCATACGGCGCAACGGCATGACACCGCTTCCAAGCTTGAGATTACTGACGGGATTGTGTGCCACGCTAACCTTTTTCTGTGCCAAAATGGCAATATCCTCGTCACTTACCCATACACAGTGCGCCGCCGTTGTCGGTACGTCAAGAACGCCCATCTCCAAGAAAAAGCGCGTGGGGGTAACGCCGTGTCTTGCAATGCATTCCAAATGCTCCTTTTCGGTTTCGGAAAGGTGGATCTGCATACCAAACCCATTCTCTCTTGCGTAATCGGCAACCAGACGGCAGGTCTTTGGCGTATTCGTATATTCGGCATGGAGCGACATATCCACTAAAACGCGGTCATCGTCGGCATGATGGTAGTCCTTTGCAAGCTGCAAGAATTCATCAAATCGCGAATCCTTGCGAATATCGGCATCGGGATCAAAGGAAACGAAGGAACGCGACAAATTCGCCTTGATTCCGGTTTCCAACACTGCCTCCGCAACAGCATCCTCAAACATATACATATCCGAGAAAGAAGCGATACCGTTCTTTAACATCTCGGCAATGGCGAGCTTGGTTGCTACAAAGACGCTGCGATAGTTGAGTCGATCCTCCGCCGGAAAGATACGTTCCTCAAGCCATCTTTGCAAAGGCAGATCCTCACCGTATCCGCGAAAGAGCGTCATTGCGGCATGGCAGTGCGCATTATAAAAAGCAGGGATCAGAAGGTTGCCCTTACAGTCTATGACCTCACCGTCAAAGTCGGTTGGCATTTGCTCACTGATCTCGGCAATCCGTTTGTTTTCAACCGTTACCTGTACCCGACGTGAGCCGTAACCGTATTCGGGAAGCAACGTAACGTTTTTGAGTATCATTTTCATCAGATAAATTCCTTGTAAAGTGAATTTGGCATCATATATTCGGCAGGTACCGTTCTCACACGCGCTATTTTTTTCAAAATCTCCTGC
This sequence comes from Eubacteriales bacterium, assembly GCA_045644105.1. Taxonomy (GTDB): domain Bacteria; phylum Bacillota; class Clostridia; order Oscillospirales; family CAG-272; genus UMGS1865. The sequence goes on from JAZRGI010000138.1 coordinate 4,176, forward strand.
GCCCGCGCATAATATGGCAATTCTTTTGTCACCGTAGCAAGAATCTTTTGCAGATACGGCTTCAACATTCCAACCTCATACGCCATGGTGGAATCGATAAACTCGTGGCACAGATGCGCATTGGGAAAAATACTCTTTTCCTCATTGGCACGCACACTTTCCCACAGATAAAACGTGAAATCCGGCTTGCTTGCGCGACGGTAGTAATCTCTTACAAGACGTCGCATCAAACGCAACTCGTTTGGCACAAACGTATTTGCATCAATCTCCAGCTCGGACGACGGACAAATATAAATACTTCTGTAAGAGGGGCGATCGAGAATGCGGTTAACACCCGGATACAAAACCTGTATCCCTTCAAAAAGAAAGACGTCCTCTGCCTGCGGAGTGATCTTCTCGCCCTCTATGCGCTTCCCCGTTTGAAAATCAAACTTGGGCATCACGGTTGTTCGGCACGCCAAAAGGCTCTCAGCTTTTTCCGCAAGTAAATCCATGTCAATGGTGCTTTCGGAATCATAGTCGATCTCAATAGAAGGATCCTCCTCGGCGCGCCGATTCAGATATTCTTTATCATAGTAAAAATCGTCTATGGAAACGACGTGTACCCGATGCCCGTGTCTTTCCAGGTAATCTGTCAACTTATTTGCGGCAGTGGTTTTTCCGGAGCAGGTAGGCCCGGTCAAACCGATCAACCTCATATCCGGCGTTTTCGCGACCGTGCGAACAACCCTATCCAACGTCCGCTCAAAGTGCGCATCACAGGTCTGTACAAAAGATCGAAGCTCCTCCTCGTTTTTGGGTAACGCTACAGTAATACGGTTCATTCCATCCTTCCTTTCCGATGAAAGAACCCGTTTGTGCAGAAATCTTGAGACTTACAGCATATGCTGATTATGATAAAATGTCTCCATTGCCCGCACTTTCTCATCGGTACTTTCATCCTTGAGATATTCGTATGGATACTTGGGATAGAACAGGCGCTCGATAATCGGCTTGCCACCGTTTTCCGGACGGTAATTGACCATCTTGGAAACGGCTCCCGCGCCAACCGCAAAAATAGAATGCACCTCTTCCATCATGTAAACGTTGTAAAGTCCTTCTGCCCCTTCCAGACAGAAACCGACGTTTTCAAAATTTCCTACGGTGTTCTTTTGCCGATACATATAATACGGCAAATATCCCTCCTGCTGTGATTTCAACTGCGTGTAATCAACGCACTTTCCGGCATCTCCGCCGCGCAAAGAATAGACGTTGCTTCCCTGACGCAAGATCTCTGCCGCTTTTTTAACGCAGAAGGTATGTACGGTAATGTTTTCGGGACGAAGCGACAAAACCTTATCAAAGGTAGCCGAGAAGGATTTAAAGGTATCTCCCGGCAAACCGACAATCAGGTCGGTATTGATATACGGGATCTCTGCCCTTCTTGCATCGTCAAAGGCGCGCAGAAAATCGTCTGCCGTATGCTCTCTGCCGATGCTTTTCAATACGTCGTCGCACAAAGATTGCGGATTGACGCAAACGCGCGTCACTCCGTATTCCTTTGCTACGGCAAACTTTTCGTAGGTAATGGTATCCGGTCTACCCGATTCCAACGTATATTCCTCAAGAGAATGCACGTCGATCTGCTCTGCGATCTCCGAGAGCAGAAAACGAAGTTGATCTGCCGAAAGAATGGTTGGAGTTCCTCCGCCGATATAAATCGTCTTGACACGCAAGCCAAGCTCTTTGATTTTTGCAAAGTTCTTTCTGATATCCTCTGCCAGATGAATCAGATATTCGGGAATCAGACTCAACAGTTTTGGAGAGGTATAAGAAACGAACGAACAATATGAGCAACGGGTGGGACAGAACGGGATGGCGATATACACACTGCAATCCTTTGGATGCACCGTACCGATCAATCTTTGCTCGTTGAGCGCGACGTCGGTTGCCAATGCCGCTTTTTTGGGAATGACAAGATATTCCGACGAAAGCGTCTTTTTGACACGTGTCTTACTCATTCCCTTTTGCAAAAGCTCGGTTGCTACCTTGGACGGGCGCACTCCCGTTAGCATTCCCCACGAGGGGCGGTAACCCATCAGACTTTCGCAAGCCGCCAGAACCGCGGCTCCGCAGGCAAGCTTGGTCACGTGATCGCGATCATCCTGCTCGCTCAAGGGATATGTCTTGACCGCAGACGCCTGCTTTCCCGCATAGGAAACCTCCACCGCCGCCGTCATACCGCTGTCATTCTCGGTCAGATCCAATTTAAGAATCGGCTCCTCCTCGCCTTCCTCGGCAGAGCCAAACTTCTCCCCCGGAAAGAAGATCATACACAACGTTTGAATATAGTATACGTTGATGTTTCCGTTTAAAATCAGTTTCATCGTAACAATCCTTACTTTTTCTTTTTCAACACTTCACTGTCCATTACGATGGTCACAGGACCTTCGTTGCAAAGGCTCACCATCATGTGTGCGCCAAATTCTCCGCTCTCCACACGTCTGATTTCTTTCGCCGCAAGTGCTTTGAAATACTCGTACAGACGATTTGCCTCATCCGGCTTTGCCGATGCCATAAAATCGGGACGGTTACCGTGACGGTAATTGGCAAGCAAGGTAAACTGTGACACCACCAACATCTCACCGTCGATATCCTTCAGGGAAAGATTCATCTTCCCTGCCTCATCGGTAAAAATGCGCAAATTGACAATTTTCCGACACAAAAGCTCGGCATCAAGCTCGGTATCGCCTTCGGCAACGCCAAGCAAGATCATCAAGCCTTTGCCGCAGCTACCGGTTATACAATCGTCAACACGAACCTCCGCGTTTGCGACACGTTGAATAACTGCCTTCATAATTGCGTTTATCCTTTCCTTTTTGCCTCATCTTATGAGAATCCGCGTAAAATACCCGTAACACCGTTCAATCCGCGCAAACGTGAAACAATGGATTCATAGTGACCGATATTCTTACAACCCACCTTAAGATTGATAATCGCGTTTCCGTCATTTTTGTATACCACGTTGACCTGCAGGATCGAAACGCGCATATCCGCCAATGCGGTGGTAATATCCGCCAACATACCGATACGGTTATCGGCGTGCAACTGTAACAGTGCTTCGTAGATACTGCGACCGTCACCGCGCTCTTCGGAAGCTTCCCAATGCGCTTCCTTCCATCGTTCGGCATTCTCGGTCTGCTTTCTGCCCTGAATGACGTTGGGACAATCCAACTTATGGATCGAAATACCAAAGCCCTTGGTAACAAATCCAATAACGGGATCACCCGGCAAGGGATTGCAACATTTTGCAAACTTGACCATGCAACCCGCCTCGCCGTCCACAATAATTCCACTGTTGGACTTGATGTTTTTGGGCCTATCAACGGGTACGTTTTGAGGCAATTGCTCGGTTACTTCCTCTACGACGTCGGGCTTAATGACACGCTCGCACTCCTCGTGCAAACGTCTGATGATCTTTGAAATGGCAACGCCACCGTAACCAATAGCATTGTACAAGTCCTCGATACCGTTAAATCCGAGTCGTTCGCTCAACGCGCTCATCACCGCTTCCCGTTGAGCCTCGGTGCAATTGCGGCAAATGCGCTTGATCTCGGTATCGGTCATGCTCTTACCGAGCACGATATTGTCGGCGCGCTTTTCCTTTTTAAACCACGCCCGTATCTTGGAACGTGCCGCGCTCGTTTTTACAATGTTGAGCCAATCGCGGCTGGGCCCCTTCGACGAGGAGGAGGTCAACACCTCTACGATCTCGCCGTTTTCCAACGTGCGGTCAATGGGGACGATCATTCCGTTGATCTTACCGCCGATCATCTTATCTCCCACCGCCGAATGGATGGCGTAAGCAAAGTCGATGATGTTGGCGCCGTTGGGCAATGCGATAACGTCGCCTTTCGGCGTAAAGACAAAGACTTCGTCGTGGAAAATATCGGTTTTGAGCGCGTTCATAAATTCTTCCGGATCGCGTTGATCGTCTTCGGTTTCGATCAGACGGGAGATCCACTCCAGCTTGCGATCCATCTCCTCTTTCGAGGAAGCACCCGACTTATATTTCCAATGCGCCGCGATACCGTACTCTGCCACGTGGTGCATCTCCCAAGTACGGATCTGCACTTCAAACGGAATACCGTCGCGTCCGATAACCGTTGTATGCAACGAACGGTACATATTGGGCTGCGGAGTGGAAATATAATCCTTAAATCTACCCGGAATTGAATTGAACATTTCATGGATCAACCCCAGTGCCGAATAGCACTCAAGCTCGGTATCCACAATGATGCGCAATGCGTAAAAGTCGTAGATCTGATCGAAGGACTTGTTCTGATTATACATCTTCTTATAGATCGAATAAACCGACTTGATACGTCCCTCAAGTGTGAAATGAATGTTGTTTTCACGCATTTTCTGATCTACCGTTGCGCGTATATTTTCGATAAATCCAAGATTGGCACCGTACTTTTCCTCAATATGCTGATGCACCTCGCCGTATCCGATGGGATCGAGATACTGCAATCCGAGGTTTTCAAGCTCCTGCTTGATTCTCTGCATACCGAGTCGGTGTGCAAGCGGCGCATAGACCTGCATGGTTTCAAGCGCCGTGATGCGACGCTTGTGGTCGGGCTTGACAGCAAGCGTACGCATATTATGAAGTCGGTCACAAAGCTTGATGAAGATGACACGAACGTCTTTGGACATGGCGAGCAACATCTTTCTCAAATTTTCGATGTGCGCCTCTTCCTTGTCCTCAACCTGCCATACCACGATCTTTGTCAAACCGTCCACAAGCAAGGCAACGTCGGAACCGAACTGCTTTTCAACCTCTTTCAAGTCGGTCTTTTCTGAACAATCCTCTACGGTATCGTGCAAAAGCGCGGCACAGATGGAGTCGGTATCCAATTCCAATCCCGCAACGATCTCTGCAACCGCGATCGGGTGCGAAATATACGCATCACCACTGACGCGAAACTGACCGTCGTGAAGCTCCTTCGCATATTCGTATGCACGGTTGATCTTTTCCAAATCGTACTTTTTCCCGGTTGCGCGTAAAATATCCAACAACCTTTTGATATCTGTATGTACCGCGTCGTTCATAAAAACTACCTTTCTGCCCCACCGTGGGATCTTAAACTTCTCCCTATCCTTCCCGCATCAGTTGTGTTTTCAACTTGTGAAAAATAGAGGATTTTTCTATGCTTGTTTTTGATGCTTTATACTCGTTATCGCCGGTCTAATCATCTTCGGTCGCCTCAAATACGTCACAAATACGAAGCTCTTGCATAATACGCAGAATAAATTTCAACTTTACGTAGCCGATCGTTTCCTGTCCCATATTTTTTAACGTCATCAACAATTTGGGGATGTTAAAAAGAGGGTTACCTGCGCGGATGCTTCTGCGGAGAAACGTATAGACCACCGCCATGTCGTCGCGTGACGGCAGAACGTGCTCCTCTTCGGTAAATCTGGCGCCGTTTTTGATCTCCTCGTAACGCACCTTTTGTGCCTGATATGCCTTCATAAAAGAATCGGCATACCGAATATCCTGAACGATCATTTGCAAGGAGGTTACGTTTTGGAACTCGTTGACGTTCAGTTGGAAAAGAACGTCAACAAGATCGCCTTCTTCAACCGAAATATGCGCAGGAGTTTCACCAAAGCGCACTGCCGTCATCTCAACACCGTTCTTGGACAGAACCATGCGCGTGTGCTTTCCGCCTCCCATCGGGACCTTCCGCACAACACGTGCATCACGAAGAACCAGATTGGGAACCGGATTGGCAACACCAAACGGCTCCATTAACGAGATCTCATCTGCCAATTTCATTGAAAGATCGCTCATTTCAACCTCGCAATCGGCTTCAATACTGACACAGAAGTCATCTTCATCAATATGCTCTTTTGCATATTGATTGATCGCCTCGCGAAACGCATCAACGTTGCAACGTCGAATACTCAATCCCGCCGCAAGCTCGTGTCCTCCAAAACGAACCAAAAGTCTTTCACTGTCGATCAGAGCTTCTACCAAATTCATGCCCTTGATACTGCGCCCCGATCCTTTTCCAATATCGGTACCAAGTGCGGCACCGTCGGTCGAACCGTCAAAAGAAATCAGAATGGATGGAAGTCCGTACCGATCGGTAATGCGCGATGACACAATCCCGATGATACCCTGTTGCCAATCATTGTCGGAAAGCACGATCACACGGTCTTCGGTGAAGTCAACCGTTTTCTCAATCATGCGATATGCTTCGTCGGCAATCTGATTTTCTTCCTTCTGTCGCAACACGTTCAGTTCACAAAGTTGCTCAGCAAGTTCGTTTGCCTCGTCCTCATCCTCGGTAAGCAGGAGAGCTACGGCAATCGAGGCATCGCTGACACGTCCCGCCGCATTCATGCGGGGCGCAATGGTAAACCCGATAAAACTCGAATTGATCTTACGTTTTTTGACACTCTTGTTATCATACCCTTTTCCGGCGGTGATCAAATCGATCAACGCACGCAAGCCCGGACGTTTGGTATTCTCCACCATGCTCAATCCCAACATCACGATCAATCGGTTTTCATCGATGATCGGCATAACGTCGGCAATCGTACCGATGGCAACCAGATCGGCATACTCCCGGCAGACACGGCCAACGCCAAGCTTTTCGGAGGTACCCGCTTTACGGCACTCCGCCATCTCATAAGCGCAGATCAACTTGAATACGACACCAACGCCGGCAAGCTCCTCAAAAGGATATGCGTCGTCCGATCGATGCGGATTCACCACCGCAACGGCATCCGGCAATACATCGCGACACTCGTGGTGATCGGTTACTACCGTTTCGATTCCAATCGATTCGGCATACGCGATCTCATCAATCGCAGTAATACCGGTATCCACAGTGATCATCAGAGAAACGCCGTGTGACTTGAGCAGATCGATCGCGCTTTTGGAAAGTCCGTAACCTTCACGAATACGGCTCGGAATATAATACTCAACGTCGGCTCCATACTCTCTCAAATACAGATACAGAAGACTGACCGAGGTAACACCGTCTACGTCGTAGTCACCGTAAACCGCGATCTTCTCACCCTGCTCGATCGCTCTCGCAATACGCTCCACCGCACGGGAAACATCCTGCATCAAGTACGGATTGTGCAAGCAGGTCGAATCAAGATGCAAAAAAGACTCGACTTCATCTGCGGTTTTACATCCTCTGTTATACAGAATACGCGCCATCACCGCAGAAAGCCCCGTATCCTCGCATAATTTTAAAATTGCCGCGTCACGTTCTTCATTGCCAGGGCAGTATTGCAATGACCATTTTTTTGCTTTACATCTAATATCCAAATCCTAAATTCTCCTCATCGCTGCCCTTTTGCAGTTCTCATTCATCTTAATACTACTAAATATCACTTTCAAATTTTTCAATACTAAATTGAACACAACCGAAATACAAAGTGTCGTCAACGGTTGCCTCATCCCTTTTGCCGCTTTCTTCCTTATAACGGCGCATAACACTCCATCAATGCCATTGCAACACGCACGCCGTCCACCGCCGCGCTTGTAATACCGCCGGCATAACCCGCACCTTCTCCGCACGGATAGATGCGTGGGTGTCCAAGCGCCGTCAGAGCCGTTGCGTCACGAAGGATGCGCACGG
>JAZRGI010000139.1:0-5720 GCA_045644105.1 Eubacteriales bacterium
CACGGCGATCCGATATACAATCCCGACAGTCTGACCGATCTCGGCCACGAGCAGGCGAAGGCTCTTGCCAAGCGTTTGATGCTTCACGGGGTGGACGAAATCTATGCTTCCACCTCTGTTCGAGCTACACAAACTGCAACTCCAACCGCAAAGCTTTTGAAAAAAGAGATCCACCCCTGCGATTGGGCACGTGAATCCGAAGCATGGAAAGGCTTTGCACCAAAAAATGAAAAAGGAAACCACAGTTGGTGCTTTCAGATTCCCAAATACGTGGAGCTTTTCAATTCTCCCGAGGTTCGTGCCCTGGGACAGGAGTGGTACAAGCACCCCGCCTTTTCCGAAACCAACTTTACAAACGGAGTGCTTTCCACCAATCAATCGGTAGACGATTTTCTGTTGAGCCTCGGTTACCGTCACGATCGCGAGAATGCCTGCTATGAGGTGGTGGAAAAGAATCCTCGCCGCATTGCCCTCTTTGCGCATCAAGGCATGGGAATGGCGTTCCTCAGTAGCCTTTTGGATATTCCCTACCCTATGTTCTCCACACACTTTGATCTGAGTCACAGTTCAATGACCGTCATTCATTTTGACGACGAAAAGACCGACCGCGTCTACCCCAAGATCCTTCAGCTTTCCAACGACTCGCACCTCTACCGTGAAGGGCTTCTGACCGGCTACAACAACCGCATTCGTTTTTGATTATGATAACAGCAAAGCAAATTTTTGAAAGACTTTTGGAACAATCCATAGACCGGTGGGAGGTTACCTGCGACGGCTTGATTGCCGGTGATGAGAACAAGCCTGTTGCCCGCATCGGCACCTGCTTTAAACTGACCGCCGCACTGATTGAAGAGGCAAAAGAACGCAAAATCGACATGATTATCACGCATGAACCCACCTTTGGAGGCGGTGACAGACGCGCCGACGCCTTTGGTCTGGATGTTGCAAAGTGGCAACTGCTTGACGAAAGCGGCATCGTTCTCTACCGCTTTCACGACCATGCGCACCATAGCATGCCCGACTATATTCATGCAGGCTTTATCGATCGTCTTCAACTCCCAATTGCAAAAAAATATGACAACGAGAGTCTTGGCATCAGTCGTTATGAGCTTTTGGAACCAACGACAACCCGCCGACTTGCCGAACGGATCAAAGAACGCATGTCAAATCCGCTCGTCCGTGCGGTTGGTAACGTCGATGCGCCCGTCAAAACGGTTTGCCTCGGTCTTGGCAGTGTGGGATTGAAGCAATTTCACTATCTGATCGATCCCGGTTGCGACCTTTTTATTACCGGAGAAGCCGGCGAAGTTCGTATTTGCGAATACGTGCGAGATGCCTGTCATTTCGGTTATCAAAAATCGGTACTCTTGCTTGGTCACTTCACCTCCGAGTATGAGGGGATGCGACTCTTGGCAGAAAAACTGACGGCTAACGGCTTTTGCGCCGAATATCTGCATGGCGGCGAAGTCTTTTTCGGGATTTAACGTTTTTATTTCCCATCATTGCAAAAAAAAAGAGAACGGATGCGATTGCTCGTCCGTCCTCTCTTTTGGGATTGGATTATAAAAAGGAGTACGAATTTTTGTTCGTACTCCTTGTTCGTTATTGTTGCGGGACAACGGCAAAAAACACGAGATCCTCGTCCCCGTCGTTGATCAACCGGTGTTGCTGTCCCTTTTGGCAATAGTGGCAGTCACCTGCCGTTACGGCTTCTTCGATACCGTCGGTTACGGTTTTGCCGTTTCCGGAAATGATATAAATGATCTCGGAGGATGTATCGTGTACGTGATAGCCGATGGAATGCCCCGGAGCAAGCACGCCGCGCAAAATTTTGTTACGCTCGTCTACGTGCATCTTGGCGCACAATGCCCCCTCACCGCCCCAAAAGCCCTCCAATCGCTTTTCGGGAAGCGTTTCAAATTGTATTTTCATGATTTCACCTCATATTTAGTCAACGTGTGTAAAAAGGAGAAGAAAAGTTGTTTTTGTACCTTTCTTCTCCTTTTGATTGTTCATGCCTCCTCGTCCTCGTCGTGCTTTCCGACAAGTTGTGCCTGAAGCATCATATCCTTTACCTTCATCAAGCGCGTGGTATTGCCGCGCTCGTTCTCGTCAAGCTTCATCTTGATGCTCTTGATGGTTGCAAGATACTGCGGCATCAAAATATACTCCAATGCGTTAACGCGTCTGCGCGTCCGTTCGATCTCCTCTGCCAAAAGCTGCGCCGTTTTTTCCAACTCCGCCATGCGCAAAAGGTCCTCCATGATTCCACTCAACTCACGCAGTGAGGAATCAAGCTCTCCGGAGGTAAACGCCAAACCGTAGTTATAGCTGTCGCTATTCCCCTCCGCAAGTACACGCATACTGAACTTGGGCACGGTTACGCTCATCACGTTCTGATAATCGACCGTCAAATCGCATTCTTTTTTCGGGCAGATCAGTGCCTCCTCCAACATTTTGGGGCTACTGACCGCGCTTGCAATCGTAAAGGATTGGTAGACCGTGGCAAGTGATTCCTCTACCCGCGCACGCAACGCCTTATCCTCGCGCACAACGTCAAGGAACTGCTTCATCAATTCATCTCGCTTGTCCTTGAGCAGCTTATGTCCCTTACGCGCCGTTTGATATCGCGTTTGAATACGCTTCATTTCCATACGCGTAGGGTTTACACGAAGTTCAGCCATCTGTTGTACACCTCCTTTTTTCGGTCACCGCTTCCCCCCCTCGGGGTGCGGCTTGCAAGCTTTAATCCTTTGGCCAATATTTCTCGATCATCTCGGGCTTGATACGCTTCATTTCGCTCTTGGGCAAGATCGAAAGCAGCTTCCAACCAAGATCAAGTGTTTCCTCAATGGAACGGTTCTCATAGAAGCCCTGGTTGATATACTGTGCCTCAAACTCATCCGAGAATTTTGCATACAGACGATCTATCGGTGAGAGTGCCGCCTCACCCAAGACCACCATCAATTCCTTTGCCTCTTTACCGCGCGCATATGCGGAGAAGAGCTGGTTCATGGTGCTGGCATGATCCTCGCGTGTCTTACCATCACCAATTCCCTTGTCCTTCAGACGCGAAAGCGACGGAAGCACGTCAACCGGCGGCAGGTATCCCTTACGGTACATCTCACGAGAGAGAATGATCTGTCCCTCGGTAATGTATCCTGTCAAGTCGGGGATGGGGTGTGTCTTATCGTCCTCGGGCATGGTGAGGATCGGGATCATGGTGATCGTTCCCTCCCAACCCATCTTTCTGCCCGCAGGCTCATACATGGTTGCAAGGTCGGTGTACAGGTAGCCGGGGTATCCTCGGCGTCCGGGAACTTCTTTACGCGCGGCGGAAACCTCACGCAGCGCCTCGGCATAGTTGGTGATATCGGTGATGATAACAAGCACGTGCATATCACACTCAAACGCGAGATATTCGGCGGCGGTCAATGCCATACGAGGCGTGGAAATACGCTCGATAGCAGGGTCTGATGCCAAATTGATAAACAACACGGTACGGTCGATTGCACCGGTCTTTTTAAAGTCGGAAATAAAGAAATCCGCTTCCTCAAAGGTAATACCGACCGCCGCAAATACAACCGCGAACTTGTCGTCCTTATTCTTTACCTTTGCCTGTCTTGCGATCTGTGCCGCGAGATTTGCATGAGGCAAGCCCGAACCCGAGAAAATGGGCAACTTTTGTCCACGTACCAGAGTATTGAGTCCGTCAATGGTGGAAACACCGGTTTGAATGAACTCGGAAGGATAGTAACGCGCCGCCGGATTGATGGGCGTACCGTTGATATCCAAGGATTTTTCGGGAATGAGGCGCACACCTCCGTCAATCGGCTCTCCCATACCGTTGAATACGCGGCCAAGCATATTCTCGGATACGGGCAATTCTACACCGTGACCGGTAAAACGCACCTTACTGTTTGCAATATTGATACCTGCGGCAGACTCAAAGAGCTGTACCAACACGTTTCTGCCGTTGACCTCAAGTACGCGACAACGGCGAACCTCGCCATTGGGCAACTCGATCTCACCAAGCTCGTCGTACTTGACGCCCTCAACCTGCTTGACCAGCATCAGAGGTCCTGCAACTTCTTCAATGGTTCTGTATTCTCTGATCATTTGCATTTCCCCCTTCTCAATCGTTTTGTGCGGCATCTTCGATCAAGCGAGTGATCTGCTGACGGATATCCGCAAGAATGGATTTAAACTCGCCTTCAAAGTCCTCGTTGGAGATCGACTTTGCGCGTCCGATACGCTCGTGTACGGGAAGCGCACAGATGTCCTCAATGTCAACGCCTGCTTCAATTGCACGTCTTGCCTGATCCTCATAGCAGAAGATCGCCTCAAGCATTGCGTGTTGCTTGGCAAGGGGCGTATAGCTATCGATCTCAACAAACGCGTTCTGTTGCAAAAAGTCCTCGCGGATCGACTGTGCAATATCAAGTGTCAGACGGTCGGAAGCCGACAAGGCATCCATACCGACAAGCTTTACAATCTCCTGCAGATCTGCCTCCACTTGCAAGGTCTTGAGGCAACGTCCGGTATAATCCATCCAATCCTTGGCAACGTTCTCCGAGAACCAACCCGAAAGGCGGTCACGGTAGAGAGAATAGGAGTTGAGCCAGTTGATTGCCGGGAAGTGACGGCGATAAGCCAGAGAAGCATCCAATCCCCAGAAAACTTTTACGATACGAAGCGTTGCCTGGGTAACCGGCTCGGAAATATCACCGCCCTGCGGCGATACCGCGCCGATTGCCGAAAGTGCGCCCTCTCTGCCGTCGGATCCCAGGCATATTACCTTGCCCGCTCTCTCATAGAACTGTGCCAAACGAGAAGTCAGGTATGCGGGATAACCCTCTTCACCCGGCATTTCTTCAAGACGTCCCGACATTTCGCGCAACGCCTCTGCCCAACGAGAGGTAGAGTCAGCAATAACGGCGACCGAATATCCCATATCACGGAAATACTCGGCAATGGTAATACCCGTGTAAACCGATGCCTCACGCGCCGCAACCGGCATATCCGACGTATTTGCAATCAGAACAGTACGCTCCATAAGCGATTTTCCGGTTTTGGGGTCGATCAGTTCGGGGAATTCGCGCAATACGTCGGTCATTTCGTTTCCGCGCTCTCCGCAACCGATGTAGACAACCAGGTCCACGTCACTCCATTTTGCAAGTTGGTGTTGAACCACGGTCTTGCCCGATCCGAAAGGTCCGGGTACGCAAGCCGTTCCACCCTTTGCGATCGGGAAAAGCGCATCGATAACACGTTGTCCCGTGACCATCGGATCTACGGGCGGCAACTTTTCACGATATGGACGCGATACACGAACGGGCCACTTCTGCATCAGCGTAATTTCGGCAATGGTACCGTCGTCATACTTGATTTTTCCAATGCGATCGGTAACGTGATAGTCACCCTCACGCATATCCACAATAGTTCCGTAGGTCTTGGGCGGAACCATAATCTTGTGCAGAATCACACTGTTTTCCTGCACCGTTCCGTAAATATCACCGGGACCTACGCGATCGCCAAACTTTACGGCGGGCGTAAAATGCCAGATCTTTTCACGGTCCAATGCGGGCTCGTCGATACCTCTCGTAAGGTTAGAGCCTACCTTTTTTCTCATGGTTTCCAACGGACGCTGGATACCGTCGTAAATATTGGTCAGGAGTCCGGGGCCAAGCTCCACGGAAAGCGGCGCACCCGTGGAAACG
>JAZRGI010000140.1:0-15816 GCA_045644105.1 Eubacteriales bacterium
GGCTTCGGGGGGGGGGCGGGGAGCGAATTTTTTTAAGCTTGCGCGTTCTTTTGTGTAATGGTCTTGATCACGAACAGAGTTGCAACCGTCAGTACGATGCCGAGGGGAAGACAGATCCAGATGTTTTGAACCAATCCGGAAATGATAAACATCACAAAGGAGATTGCCGCAACGGTGATCGCGTATGGCATCTGCGTAGAAACGTGGTTGAGGTGGTTGCACTGACCGCCCGCGGACGACATGATGGTCGTATCCGAGATGGGGGAGCAGTGGTCGCCGCAAACGGCACCTGCAAGGCAGGCCGACATACCAATGATGAGTAGCTCGGAGCCTGCGGGGAAGATGGCGGTAACGATGGGAATGAGAATACCGAAGGTACCCCAAGAGGTTCCGGTAGCGAATGCAAGTACACAGGCAACCAGGAAGATGATTGCGGGCAGGAATATGCCCAGAGTTCCGGCTTGACCGCACATGATATCACCGACAAAGTACTTTGCACCAAGACCGGAGGTCATGTTCTTGAGCGCGGTTGCAAAGGTCAGAATGAGGATTGCGGGCACCATGGCAATAAAGCCTTGCGGGATGCACTCCATGGTATCCTTGAGCGCCATTAGACGGCGACCGAGCATATAAGCAATGATGATGACCAGAGCAATCAGATCACCCCAAGGCAGACCAACGGTAGCATCGGTATCTGCAAAGGCGTCAATGAAGCTTGCACCGTCAAGAATACCGCCTACGTAAAGCAAACCGAATACACAGGAGATGATCAGAACAACGACGGGCAGAACCAGGTCGATGACACGACCGTTTTGAGCGGGCGTTACCTCAACCGACTCGTTCTTATCACCGGAGGTGTAAAGATCGTTGTGCTTCATGGCGTTGAATTCATGCAACTTCATCGGACCGTAGTCAAAACGCATCAGGGTAATGGTAACGATGAATACAAGGGTGAGAATGGAGTAGAAGTTGTAGGGGATTGCCTTGATAAAGAGCGAAAGTCCCTCGCCTTCCTCTGCATAGCTTGCAACTGCGGCAGCCCAGCTCGAGATCGGAGCGATCATACAGACCGGAGCGGCGCCTGCGTCAATCAGATAGGACAGCTTTGCACGGGAAACGCGCTTGCTATCGGTAACAGGACGCATAACCGATCCTACGGTCAGACAGTTGAAATAGTCGTCCACAAAGATCAGAACGCCGAGAACGAAGGTTGCCAACATAACGCCGACACGCGACTTGATGTGCGTTTGTGCCCATTTTCCGAATGCCGCAGAGCCGCCGGCGCGGTTGATGAGCGCGACGATGATGCCAAGCTCAATCAAGAAGATGAAGATGCCGGCACTGCCCGATACTGCCGAGATCAAGCCCTCGTTAATGATGCCGTCCACCGTTCCCGTAAGCGAGAAATCAGAGTAGAGCAACGCACCCGAAAGGATACCGATGAAGAGGGAGCTATACACCTCTTTGGTGATCAATGCAAGTCCGATGGCGATCACGGGAGGCAGAAGTGCCCATAACGTTCCGCGGACAGCACCCTCGCCCGCACAGGTTTCGCAGATCAACTGCGAGATGGGACCGTCACAGTCGGGACAGTCAACGGTTCCGTTTGCGGCGTCGGTAATGGCGGCAAACACAAGTGCTGCCAGAATCAGAAGCGCCGCAACCAGAAGTGTAATTTTTTTTCCTTTGGTCATAATATCCTCCAAAAAGTTTTTGGAAGTATTTCGAGTCTTGTCGAAAAAACTTCATCTATTATAGTAGCACATTTTTGCTCAATATGCAAGCAAAACTTGCCAAAGCTAAAATTTTTTCCATAACAAACAAAAACACGGAGGACTTTTTGTTTGTTTTTCCAACAAAGAAAAGCCAATTCTCCGTGTTTTGCGTAAAATTTATTCAAACATCATGCCGTTCATATAAAGCTCGGAAAAAACGGGACTGGACGCAAGATCGGATACTTCGGCATCTTGTGCAAGGCGCGCGGCTTGATCTCTCAGATCTCGGTCAAGCAGCAGCATGGCGGCACCCGTCAGAGCGGCGTTGCCGATGACACTTACCCGATCGGTCAATTCCGAAGGAATCAACCCGATCTCTCCCGCACTTTTTATATTCAGATAACTTCCAAATCCGCCCGCAATATAGAGGACGGATACCTGCTCGGTAGCGGTATCGGCGTTTTGCAAAAGGGTGCAAAGCCCTGCACAGATCGCGCTTTTGGCAAGCTGTATCATGCGAATATCCTGTTGCGTGAGAACGACGGGGGCGGCAATGGTTGCGGGATCGTCCTCTAAATATCCCGTCTCATCCAGTGTCTCGCTTTTGAGCAGACAGGCAACGGCGTCTACCAGACCGCTTCCGCAGATTCCTCGCGGTGTGGTTTCTCCGATGACATGTGCTCGCAGTTTGTTGCCATCAAGGGTAACACGGTCAATGGCGCCGTCGGCACCGCTCATTCCCATGGAAATGCCAACCCCCTCAAATGCAGGGCCGGCGGCGGTGGAACAGACGGTGAGTTTTTCGTCGTGCCAGAGTCCCATTTCTCCGTTGGTACCGATATCGGCAAGCAGGGCGGTGTTGCTTTGGTCGCAGATGCCGGAGGCAAGCAGAGCGCAAACCATATCCGCACCTACAAATGCAGAGATACAACTTGGCAGATAGACCTCGGCGTCGGCTTTCGGGGCTTGCAGACCAAGCTCGCCCGCCGTAAGGCTTTCGCCAAAGAGTCGCTTGGCATCAAAGGGAGCGTGCGAGAGCGGCTCGACGGAGGTTTTTGTCAACAAATGAAGCATAGCGGTGTTACCCGTCAACACAACGGCGTCGATTGCTTTGACGTTGATATTTGCCGAGCGGGCGAGCGCGGTGAGGCTTTCATCGATCGCCGCACAAATTGCGGTTGCCATCTTTTGCGCTTCTCCGCTCATCGATGCTTCAATGCGCGAGATCACGTCGGCACCCCATACCGATTGCGGATTCATCAACCCATATTCGGCAAGGCAGGCACCGCATCTGTTATAGAGCTTTGCCGCCAACGTGGTGGTTCCGATGTCGATCGCCGCACCGTATTCCGCAAAGGCGGGATTGGCCGCAGACAGATTGCTTTGCGCATCGGTCAGGATCTTGTTTTTTGCGTCGCCGGTTGAGAGTAGCGAAACCTCGCATTCTCCCACGGCAAGGGTGTGGCAGGCAAGACGGATTCCCTTTTCAAGCTCGGATGCCGTCAGTGCGGCTTTCTCGGATTCGGAAAGAGGAGAGAGCGCGCCGGTGCCGAGCACCTTGCATTTTCCGCATTTTCCGTGTCCTCCGCAGGGGAGGGGAAGGTTGAGCAGATCGGACAGACGTGTGCCGTACTCGACCGATCGTTTTTCTCCGTTGACCGTAACGGTAACGAAATTGGGCGTTGTGTTCATATCGTCCTCCGTGTGCTTACAGGCAAAAAAGCACCGCGCCGAAATAGGTGACGGTATCCTGCCCGTTGATGTATTTCATGGAGGCGGTGGCGGCGAGCTTGGATACGTTTACACCGTAAGCCTCAAGAGAGGGGAGCGCGAGATGGGGGAAGCGGCAGACTTCTCCGTTTCTTTTCGCGCAAACTTCGCAAACACCGCAACCACCGCATCCGAGATGCAGTGAGATTGAGATGCCCTTTTGCGCAAAGAGGTCGCGTAGCGCCGCAGATAATTTGTAGTGTTGCTTTTTGGCTTCTTGCATCCCTTCAAAATCATAGCTGTCCTCAAGCGCGGATACCGTTTGATAGACAAGCGCATGATCATAGAGGGCAACACTTTCCATCAGTCCTTCGATTTCACCCACGTGGGGAGGACACATCCAACATTTTCCGTACATACCGCAGGCGTTTGCCTCGCACAACTTGCGAAAGGAGGCGTCCAGCTCGATGGCGGCGGTTGGAATGACCGATGCCTTATACGCACCCAAGGAGAGCGCGTCGGCTATTACGGCTTGTGTCAAGGGATTATTTTCCATAGAACTCTTTTACGGATGCAAAGAAAGCATCAATATTTTCCCAGGGGGTCATGGGGGGCATATCGCAACCCGAGGAGAGAACAAAGTTGGGGTATTTTGCGCATTTGTCAAGCAGAGCAAGGGTTTCCTCGCGCACTTTTTCGGGGGAAGACATACGCAGGATACCGGCAGGATCGATGTTGCCCATAACGACGGTGTCGGTGGGAACCTGCGCGATAATATCCTTTTCCATGTCAACGGCGTTTCCGAAGTGGTAAGCGGCACAACCGGTGGAGAGGATCGAATCAAGCATCTTGGATACGTTGTCGCCGCAGTTGTGATAGATTACGACAAAGTCATCCTCCTGGACGGCATCAACGATCTTTTTAATATAGGGGGAGGAAAACTCTTCTTCAAGCATGGGAGAGAGCAGACCTGCAACAGGCTCTGCCATCACGATGCCGTTGGCACCTGCCGCTTTGTAGGCTTTTGCATAGTTGACAAGGAAGAGGGTTACCTTTTCCAGAACGAGGTGTACCATGTCGGGATCATCATAACAATCCATCATGATTTCGGACACGTCAAGCAATCTTGCCGCCAGGGAGAAGGGACCGATCATGCCTGCAAGAACCGGACGGTCGGTGATTTCGGCAGATGCTTTTTTGATGGCGTCGATATAAAGATGCGTTCTCTTGTCGCCGACGCAGGGAACCGCAAGCGCCTCCGCTTCGTCCATATCGTTGATGAGTCTGCCCTTTACGGTGGGGACTTCGTCATCGGAAACCGAAACGGTCGCGCCAAAGCACTCGGCTTCTACCGACAGATCCATAAAGCTGACCGATGCCAACGCATCGGTTCTGTCGGCAACCGCCTTCATACCCTTTGCCTGCAGATCACTGTCCGAGATCAACTCGCGCACTGTGATGTCCAAAAGACTGACGCAGGGGAAGGAGAGAATGGGGAGTGCTTTTTTTGCGGTGGGGAGTGTTTTTACCCACTCCTTCATATTGATTTTCTTACTCATAAGATATCATTCCTTTATTTATTTTAATAGGTTTAATAGGAGATCAGGCCTTATCGTAATACTCGTCCAAAACGTCGCTGACGGTTTGTGCCCAGACGATGAGGTTTTCGGGCTTGTGAGAAACCGTACTGATATCCTTGAGAACAAATTCGCAGGGACAACCGTGCTTTATGCACGCCTTGACCGTTTCCTCGGTCTCGCGACGGATGACGTCGGGGTCGGTTCGCATTGCTACGTGGGCAGGGTTGGGCTTTCTTGCAAAGACAAACTCCCCGCGCAGCTGTTCGGCGCAGGACTCTACGTTTGCCCAAGGGGAAACGCCAACCTTGCGCAGATTGGAGATCTTTTTGATGACGTCGATCTTGTCGTCAAGCGGCTCGCAACAACCGTAATAAGTGTAGGCAAAGCGCTCGGCGAGAGAGGTGATGTGATCGATCTCAAACTCCTCAAACATTTTGGGGGAGATCGAACCGAAAGACTGCGCCATACTGCGGTACCACGTTGCCTTTAGTCCCGTGCCTTCGCGTCCCGAGATCATACCCGGTGTACAGTGAAGTTTTGGGAAAGTAGGATCAACGTCGAGATTCTTTTCGATAAAATCCAACTCGGCGTTTGCGGCGGAAACGAATTTATCCATAATGGCGTGCAGATATTCGGGACGGTCGTACATATCCATCAGGATGGGTTCAACGCCGCGCAGACGGGTGATCTTATCCCAGGGCGCATGGTAGAGGATACCGTATCCGTAAAGCTTGACCGGCATGGTATCGCCAAACAGATCGGTCAGGTAATTGACGTTGTACTCATCCTTTTCGGGATGCAGGGTAAATTCGGGATCATGCAACAACTCCAACGCCGATTCGTCCTCCATGACGTCAACGAATTCGCGGGAAACGATATTGTTTTTATCGTCGGTACGTTTCATATCGGCGGTTTGATAGTCGATTCCGATTCCGGTGGAGGAATAGGCTTTTTGAACGCGGAAGAAGGGCTCAAGGATGGCATCGGCGTTGAAGTGCTTGTTGTAATAGAGTGCTTTTTTGAGCCAAAACTCAATGTCCCGCGCCTTTTTTTCTTCGCACAGACAGGTCAATTCGCCGTCGGCATTCAGTTGGTACCACGGAATTTCATCCAACAGTACGGGAGGACGAACCAACTTCAGATCGTTGGTGTCAAGCATCCGGCGGTTAGCGCGCATCTGCTTTTCGGATTGCGCGATCTGCATATATTGCTTGGCGAGCTCGCGTATGATTTGCTTATCATGTTGCATTGGCATAGACACCTCCATTTTTTTCTTATCCTGTGGCGTAGCCGACGGACTTTAATTATCAGTCTACAATCAAAATTTCACGCGCAGTTTTGAATTGTGCTTTGGGAATGAGCGCATATTTTGTATTGCTGATCGGATCGGTCTGGATATCACATTCCTGACCGTTCAAGTAAATATGGCGCGTACCGTTTTGTTTGTTTTCGTAGCGAATATTTACCATATTGCCGCAGATGGGGAGCGAGATCTCTGCCTCGTCCGACGGAAAATATGTGGAGGGGCCGACTTTTACGTCGTTTATCATCGGCTCAATGCCAAAACCGCATTTGATGATGTTTTTGATCAGAACCGCACCACTGCCCGTGTACCAATCTCCCATAGATTCACCGTTGTATTCAAATTCACCGTCAATGCAATAGGAGTTGGGCATGACAAACGTGCTTAAGGTGACGTTATCGTGACTGATGACCATTGCCTTTTCCAGAATGTCCCAGGCTTCCTTGGCGTGTCCCAACTTGAACAAAGCCAGTGTTCCAAAGGTTCCGGCATGAACGTAGGTGCAGGCGTTTTCGTAGGTTCCGGGTGTGATCGTGGAGATACGGCCAACCTCTTTTGCATAGGGGGTAAAGGGCTTGTCAAAGGTCAACAAGCCAAAACGGCTGTCAAGTGCCAATATATTTTTTACAATATCGTCCTTATACAGAGGGAATTTCTCAATGATTCCCGAAATGGCGCAGAAGGCGTTTGCCGTAAGGCTGATGCGGGAAGCCCCGTCATAATCGTAGAAGGAACCAACGTAGTAGGTACGATCCTCCCCCCAACCGTGCGCCATTCTTGCAAAACCGTTATGATCGGTTACAAGCGCGTAGGTTTTGACGCCGTCTGCTACAGAGCTTTGCAGTGCCGTATATTGCTCAACGGTAGCATCGTAGCCTCCGATTTTTTCTAAAATCTCACACATTTGTACCAAAGAGAGATACAATTGGAGAGTTGCCATAACACTGACGCCGTTTCCAAATTCTTTGGTGGCGTCTTTGGTTTGTCCAAGACCGTCCAGTGCATCGTTCCAGTCACCAAATAAAGCGCGGATGCAGCCGGTGCTTTCGTCAATGTTGGAAATCAGGAAGCTCATGATCTTCAACAGATGCTCAAGAATAGAATCCTTCACCGTACTTCTGCTTACCGGTCCGTTTGTGGCTTCGGCTTTATAATATCCGCAGATCTCGTTCAGAATCGAGTAATCGTCGGTATAGGAAAGATAGTTGTGGAAAGCCGATATAATCCAGAAGCCCTGATCAATAAACGGGCGCAGATCCATTTTGGGGATTTGTCCTTCGGCGGTCGGGAAGGTGATCTGTCTTGGCGGACGTCCGTCTCCCAGTATAAAATCCATTACGCGAACCATTTGCGCACGGGATTCTTCCTGTTGCCAGATCAGCGATAGCTCAAGCTGTTGAAAAACGTCTCGGATGCCAAGATAAGACGTTGCATAATTTTTGCCCAACGCACACAGACTGACCTGACGTCTGACACACCCGAGGAAATTGTTTAATACGTTTGGATGAATGCGATTGCTTTTCCAGTTTTTGAAACTGATATCGGTTTTTGCAAGGATTTGACGCTCATGAGCAAGCTTATTGGTCAGTGCAAAATCTTCGGTGCCGAAATCGGGAGTTGCATCGGCGAAGCTCTTTGCAAACGATTCGTCCTGTGTGATCAACATTTCGTAATTGATCTGCACAAAAGAATCCTCTTCCAGCAAAAAGCGCACAATGTCACAGGCAACCGGAATTTCGGTGGTATTGGTTTTGGTGTGATTTCCTTGCAAAGCACCCTTTCTCAAACCAAGCGCATTGGTAAGATTTCCGCCCTTATGGCAGATCAAATCATTTTTTGCCGTGGTTTGATCGACCGTTACGGGATTTCCGTCAATTGTCTTGCGGATAGCCAGGCAATTGATTCCGGCATTGGTGGTTTTGAGAATATAACTGCCGCTTGTGGTTTGTTCACCGTATTTGGTTAAGCGCGCAAAAAACGATTCGTGCTGACTGTTGCGCAGGGTTGGTTCAAAATAGGAGCAAAGGTAAATGTTGCGAGATTTACCGCGGTTGATCGCACCAACCGAAAAACGAAGATGCTTGTTATCATCCACGTATACTCTTAACGCAAAGATCGCGCTAGCCGTTTCTACAATGTAATAGGCGCATACAGGAGTGAACACGGTGTATCGGTCGATTGCTTCTTCAAAAAGCTGATGTGCGGCACCCGTAATGGAAATCGGAACAAAATCGTCCCCACGCGGTTCGCCCGCAAAAAAAGCGATGTTGGTGTCTTCGTTATAGTTGGCACACTTAAAGACGTTAAAATCGCCTTCAACACAATCCATATATCCATCGCTATGCGCAAACAAAACAAGACCGTCGTTGTAATAAGGGTATCTTGAATCACCTATGTTGCGGGGGTAGCAAAGAATTTCGTCGCGATCAAGGAAAAAGGAATTGCATGGCAGTGTGTTTTCGCGCCCTTTTTTGAGGTGCTTAACCTTTTCAACCAAGCGCAAAATTTCATTTTTCGTCATGTTATTACTCCATTCTAAACATTACGGTGCATACCGCTTTTATAAAGTGTTGATAGCATTGACGGACATCAATCAATATTTACCGAGCTTGCGCGCAAGATTTGCGATCTCGGTCATATTTTGGTAGGAGACCGAGTTGGGAATCGAGTGGTCGGATGCAAATACGTATCCGCCACCTTCCTTCATTACGGGAATGATGCGCTCCATCTCGGCTTTGACCTTGTCAATGTCATCCCATAGCTGCGCATTGATGCCGCCGTGGAAAGCAAGTTTGTCACCGTAAAGAGTCTTGAGGCGAGTGGGATCCATGCCGGCTTTGATCTCCAACGGGTTCAACATTTCTACACCGGCGTCGAGAATATCGGGCAACAACTGCTCAATGAAGCCGCAGGAGTGAAGCTCGGTCACCATGCCTCGCTCATGTGCCCAGTCTACTGCTTTCTTGTGATAAGGTTTCAGAAGCTCGCGATAGATCTGCGGAGAGAAGAAGGAGGTGCCCTTATATCCCATATCATCATACCAGAAGATGCCGTCAAATTCGTAGCCGGCGTCAAGGATCTTCTGGCAAAGATTGAGCGAGGTGGTCAGATAGGTGTCAAAGACGTCGGTGATCCATTCGGGCTCGTCATACATACCCACCAGTACGTTTTCGGTACCGATCATGTGAGAGTGCGCAACGTCAAATCCGAACCAGATGACAAGCTGCAAAAAGTGTCCTTCTGCCTTCCACTTGGGATAGTTTTCGGCAAGGTATGCCCACGGGATGCGGTCTTCATAGTCTTGCATCATTCTTTCCTTTGCTTCTTGCCACTTATCTGAGTCGTCGTAGTAGCAACCAAGCACTTCGGGGGTAGAGTCGAGCTCGTTGAAGATCTTTTGCGTCTGTCCCCACTTGGTGGTGACAATCTGATAACGGTCTGTTTTTTCCAAAACCTTTCTCTCAAAGCGGGGCGAGTTGTCGGGGCAGACGCGAATGACACGGTCAAATCCAAAATGATCTCGCCAGTCAACGTTTTGCGGCATACCCTCGTTCTGCCAACGTCTGACGGTACCTGCCCATGCCGAGTCTACCATTAAAATTCTGTCAAGCTCCTGTCTGCGATAGGTGCGCAGCATTCTTTCTCTTGTGGTCAAAGTTGCCATTTTATCATTCTCCTTGTGTGAGTTCTCATTTTTATTTGTTCAGGAATAATACGAGGCGTATTTTTCCATAGCATCCATAACGGCTTTGGCATTCTTCAAGGGAACACCGGGGTAGAGTCCGTAAACCATGCAAAGTCCACCCTCCGGTAAAGCGATTTTAGAAACTTCTTCACGGATCAGCGCGTCGATCTCGGCGGGCGTGCCGTAGGGGGTGATCTTTTGACGGTCGATGTCAAGCTCTACGCAGGTCCTTCCACGGAAGCGATCTGCGATCCAATCAATGCCGTTGACCAGATCCTGCAGATTGATGATCTCAACACCGCTGTCAACGATATCGTCAACCAGTGCGCGAATATCGCCGTCGGAGTGCATATGGATGGGAATTCCCGCATCTCGCGCGGGTTGCATCAATCGGGTGTAGGAGGGTTTTATATATTTTCGGAAGTGCGCGGGCGATAGCATAGGGCCTACCTGCATTCCGAGGTCTTCGGGGTATGCCATCGAGGCGCATCCGTTGTCTACAAAGTGATGTACGATGGCGAGGTTGAAGGCTTCCAACTGCTCAATCAGTTCAAAGAGAAGCGGCTCCTCGTCGATCATGTCAAACATAAGATTTTCGTATCCGCGCAGGTCGGAGAGTTGTAGGAAGGTGTGACCGTGGCGCAACGATCCGCGAAAGATGCCGCCACTGTTTTTTGTGTTTGCCCAGGCGGCTTTGCGGGCAGACCAATCGACAGCGTAAAGACCATCGGTGGTGTTGGGATCGGGAAGCTTCCAGGTGGTACCGAACGCCGACCAATCGGCAAGCGGATGACCGGTTACGCTTCCGGTAATGCCATCGTCTGGGGTGGTCCATACGCATCCCATGGGGTCGGTATATGGCTCGTCCTTGCGTTGGACAAGCGGCATGGTCGGTTTCCAATCGGGGGAGGGACGTTTGAAATTCGGAAAGAGAAGCCGATGTGATTCCATCAAATCCCAAAGTGCCTCCTTGGGGTAGTGATTCCAACAGGCGTTGTTGATGGAAAAATGCATGGGGATATAGTCGGGACGCTCAAAGCGCACTGCGCGAGTAAAATTATCCTTCATCATCGGCTCCTTTCCGGTTTTCAAAAGACCTCTCGCAAAAGGGAGGGGCAAGAGGTCTTTTGATCAGTTGTTGTGAGAAACTTTGAGATTATGCCTTGCAGAATGCAGCAGCCGCGTCCGCCGCACTTGCCGCATCGGAGGTATAGGCATCGGCACCGATCTGACGGCAGAAGTCCTCGTTGACGGGCGCGCCGCCAACCATGATCTTCACCTTGTCCCGGATGCCTGCCTCGGTTGCCTTCTTCACAACGTCCTCCATAACGCTCATGGTGGTCGTTAGAAGCGCCGAGCAGCAGATGACCTGGCAGTTCTGCTCGATTGCGGTCTGTACGAAGGTTTCGGGAGAAACGTCGGTACCGAGGTCGATGACTTCCAAGCCCTTGCCTTCCATCATCATCTTAACGAGATTCTTACCGATGTCGTGCAGGTCACCCTGTACGGTACCGATACATACGCGACCGGTTGCGGTAACACCGCTTGCAATGAGGTGGGGCTTGAGGATCTGGGTACCCATGTTCATGGCGCGTGCCGCAACCAGAACTTCGGGAACGTATACTTCGTTGAGTTTGAACTTTTCGCCAACGATGTTCATACCGCTCAACAGACCTTCATTCAGGATCGCTTCGGGAGCGATGCCCTCGTCCAGAGCATTCTGAACCAGCTCTTTAACGATCTTTGCTTTGCCCTTTTGCAGATTTTCGGAAATTTCATTTAAAATACTCATGTCTTTTGCTCCTTTTATTCGATATAATTTTTATATGAGTTTTCATCAATAGGGGACGCGTTAAAGCATACCTTGACAGATCGCCACTGCGGTGTCGGCGGCGCTTGCGGCGTCGGAGGTATAGTAATCGGCACCGATCTCTCGGCAGAAGGCATCGTTTGTCGGCGCACCGCCGATCAGAATTTTGACCTTGTCACGGATGCCCCATTCGGTTGCAATACGCACAACGTCACCGATGACGCCCATGGTAGTGGTGAGTAGTGCCGAGCAACAGATGATCTGACAGTGTTGTTCGATTGCCGTGCGGACAAAGGTTTCCGGGGAAACGTCGGTACCGAGGTCGATCACCTCAAGTCCCCTGCCTTCCATCATCATTTTGACGAGATTTTTACCGATGTCGTGCAGATCCCCCTGTACGGTACCGATGCACACGCGGCCGATGGTGCTAATACCGCTTGCGGCAAGATAGGGCTTGAGCATTTGTATGCCCATGTTCATGGCACGAGCCGTTACCAACACTTCGGGAACGTATACCGTTCCGTTTTTGAATTTTTCACCGATGATGCTCATGCCGTGAAGCAGACCGTCGCGCAGGATGGTTTCCACTTCAATGCCGGCATCGAGTGCGTGACCGACTGCTTCAAGCACTTCTTTGGATTTTCCATGTTGCAGGTGCTCCGAGATTTCCTGTACAAGGGCGTTGGGACGGTCGCCACCACTGTCCTGGCGATCGGTTCTCGTTTTGTTGATGCGGTATTGATGCGGGGTAATACCCTTGTAAAGGTGAAAACTTTTATAGAAGGAGGGGACGTCGCGCAGGCCACACTGTTGTGCGATCTCCTCCACCGTCAGACGCGTTTCGCGCAGAAGGTAACAGGCGTGATTGAGGCGCAAGGTGCGCAGATAATCCGAGAAGGAATCTCCCGTGAATTGCTTGAACTGTCGGCTTAGGTGCGACTTACTGACGTAAAGCTCGTCTGCAATGGTTCCAAGCGTTAGATTGCAATCGCCGAAATTTTCCATTACCGCGCGGATCGCCGAGGAAACAACACCCCATTCCTTCGGTTGAAAGGAGGGGATGTTTTTGATCGCGTCGCCAACGTAGCGGCTGACCGTGATCAAAAGATTGGCAAGGTGTGCTTTGATTGCTTCGCGCCATTCGGAACGTTTTTCGGTAACCTCGCAGATGATTGCGTTGAAAAGACCGTTGATCTCGTTTTGTGTACGGTTGGTCAACATGGCGTATGCCACCAGTGCACGGTCCGAGAAGACACCGTAGCAGAAGCGCGCCGAGGTAGGGGCGGAAAGCTCGCCTTCAAACCAATCGGCGGGATCAAGCCAGAGGCGGCGAATCGTTAGCGTCTCCTTGTCGTCTGTCGAAAAAAATGCGTGAGGCGTATCCGAGTAAGTGATGTAGATATCTCCCGTTTTGCAGGGGATGGCTTGATTGAGCACACGGTGGATACCGTTGCCGGCGACCACAAGGTCGATTTCAATGATTTCATGGGAATAGAGATCGGCAACCGTAACGGCGGTGCCGTATTTTTTGGAAAAGATTTTTGTTTCCAGACAGATCGGATCGTCCTTCAACAGTAACCCCTTGTTCAGTCGGAAGGGCTTGACCGTGTTGGTAATCATAAAAAACTCCTTTTGGGAATTGTATCAGAGCTTCATTTCTTTGATCTTTTCGGCGTAGTACTGAACCAATTCAAATTTACTGCCGGGCATCAAACGGTGATCGGGGCAGGGGATAAAGCCGCCGAGGGCAGAGAGTCGCTTCATACGCTCAAGCTCGGCATCCACCGCCGCCCTGTCTTTGCGGAAGACGGTCTTGTCCATAGCGCCCACGCCGCGCAGCTCTTTTCCGTATTTTTGCCGTGCGGGAGCAAATTGATCGCCCCAAACGCCCACCTCAATCGGGAAGATCGTGTTGACGCCGTTTTCCAGCCAAGTGGGGATCAACTCATCGATGACACCGTCGCAATCGAGAGAGATGATGTCAATGCCGTAGCTGCGGAGCAGATCATTGCGCTTTTTGTAGTGCTTGGCGCAAAGCTCGTCAAATTTATGGGGAGAGAGGAGCGGGCCGTTCTTAAAGCAGATGTCCTCCCAATAGTGAGCAAAATCAAATTTCGCACCGGTTTCCAGAACTGCCTTTACACATTGGTATTGCATTTCGGCAAAGGTGTCAACGATATCGGCAAAGAGATCCTCGTCCTCGTCGTACATCAGATAGCTCATGCCGGCAACCGTTACAAAGTCGCGGATCTTGCCAAGAACACTACCCGCCATCAGACCAATGGGACGGTCGTTGTCGCGCGTTTCGTTAAAGGTTTTAAAATAGTCTTGGTTGACGCGATCGGGAGAGAATTGCATTTTGGGCTTGTACAAGGCTTCAAAGGCTTCACGATCCTTCAAAAGATAATCGTCCTCGGAGGGGATCGACGTCAGTCCCGGCTTGATGCGTTCAATCACGCCGTATGCGCTTTGCACGCGTTGCGAACCGTCCGGCAGAATTTCAAGCACCTTTTTCTCAAAGGTGGGGAAGAGATCTTGCTTCGGACGCGCCACGGTGTACCAGTTGCACTCCCAACCGATCAGGCGGTCAAGCTCGCGGTCGGCGGTGTTGCCGTCGCTCCATGCACGCGCAAGCTCCATCGGGATCTTTCCTTGCTCTGCCCACTCCAGCAACAGCTCATTCCAATATCCAAAGTGGACGGCAGGCAGACGGTCGGCATCTTGGTAGTGGAGAATATTTAAGCAACGTTCTCTGGTAGTCATAACTGAAGTCCTTTCTTTTATTCCGGTTTATCTAAAATTACGATTACTCAAAAATGGGACAGGGGAGGACGGTTTCGTTTTCGTGGGTAGCTTTTGCGGCGTATTCGTAAAGTAGCTTTACGTATTCCTTGTAGTTTTCGATCGATACGTCGGGCGGTGTTTGGTGATCCACCGACGGGATCAGCTTTCCGCGCTTCATAGAGGGGAGCAGGCGTTCAAATTCCTGACGCATCGCCTCTTTGCCGTGCTTCATGCACATTTTGTCAAAGTGACCGAGAAACGCCATTTTGGGTTGCTTGTCAAGATAGAGTGATACATCTACCCCCGCTTTGCGTTCAAGCGGAAGCATGCCGTCCGCGCCCACCGATGCGTACCAATCCACGGCACTTGTAATGTCACCGTCAGAATCAATAAAGACGGGGATCCCGTATTCGTGAATGACGGGAATGACCTTTTTGTAGAAGGGCGCAAGAAACGTGTCAAAGCATTCCTTGGAGATCATCGGACCAAGGTTATAGCTCATATCCTCGGCAAAGGTCATGAAATCGAATTTGAATCTTGAGAAAACACAGCGAAACAGATCGATGAGCCAATCGGAATACTCCTCACACATTCTCAAATAAAGCTCGGGACAATCGTAAAAGCTGTAAAGATGGTTCTCAATACCGAGCATAATGCGCGGATACCAGAAAAAGCCCTCAACGGTGAAAAAGTTGAGTGTATCGCCACGCTTGTGCGTTCTTTGGAGGCGTTCAAACCTTTCTTCCGACACTACCGATTCAACCGGCGGGAAGAGCGTTTTGCGAATTTCTTCCCAATCCTCCTCGGTTTCCATAATTCCCAGACCTTCGCCGGGGGTTTTAGGTGTGTTGGCGGTTTTATAGCCTCCGTGGGTTTGTAAGCATTTATCAAGACCAAAGTAATTTTGAATTTTCTCGGTCGTATCTGCCTCTGCGGGAAGCCCCTCGGTTCTCCAACGGTTAATGGTCAATTTCCACCAAGGTGCCCATTCGATCACAGGCGCACGGTCAACCGCTTCTCCACGCAGATATTTTTGAAAACGTTCGGATGCAGTCATGATTTTTTGTTCCTTTCTTTGGTCATTGGCTTACGATAAGGACAATTATTACGTTCTACAGTACTATTATAACAGATTTATCCACAAAAATAAATAGGGTTTTCGTGTTTTCTTTCATTTATATTGCAACAAAGCCACATCTTTTCCGGTTTCATTACAGTAAAGCTCCCTC
>JAZRGI010000141.1:0-13913 GCA_045644105.1 Eubacteriales bacterium
GGATGGCAGGATCGTAGATTTTGGTGAGATGCGGAAAAAGCCGATTCCCGAAACGGCAGAGGTCATCGATGCAGAGGGACTTTACGTAGGCCCCGGCTTCGTTGATATTCATACCCATTCGGACGGAAAGGTGTTTTTCCAAGACGAGCCGCAGGTTGCGTGTATGCACCATCTGAAACACGGCACCACCACTCTTCTTCCTGCACTGTATTACAGTATGAATACCGAGGCGTACGTGGACGCAATTGCAAGATTGCGCAACGCAATGAAGGACGATGCCTGCCGTAATATTGCGGGACTCTATATGGAAGGACCGTATCTCAATCCGAAGTTCGGTTGTGACCGAGAGTCCAACCCGTGGAAGGGGCCGATCGATCGGAAGAAGCATCAACCCATCATTGATGCCGCTTACGACCTTGCAAGGGTTTGGGCACTTGCTCCCGAACGGGAGAATATCCTGAATTTTGTGCTTGACGTCAAAGAGAAGAATCCTGCGGCGGTATTCTCGGTTGCGCACAGTGAGGCAACGCCCGAGCAGATCGAGGAGTTGATTCCTTACGGTCTGCACATCGGTACCCATCATCTTAACGCTACGGGTACACTGCAGAAGTATCCCGAATGCAGAACCCCTTGCGTGGACGAAACCGTGTATTACAACCGCGAGATCTACGCCGAGTTGATCTGCGATAGCCGCGGCATTCACGTAGATCCCTACCTGTTGCGCTTGACAAGACGCATCAAGGGTGACGACCGTATCATTCTCATTTCGGATGCCTATGCTTGCGATGGCCCGATTCCGGAGGGATACGATGACGTTGACGACATCAACTTCGACCACGCGGGCGAGATCGCAGGCTCCAAAATGACGCTTGATATTTCCTGTCGGAATATGATCAAGCACACGGGAGCTTCTTTGGTGGACGTCTTCAAGTTTGCGTCCTACAACCCCGCCATGGCGGTAGGATTTTTTGACAGAGGAGAGATCGCTGTCGGAAAGAGAGCCGATCTTGTCTTTGTCGATCACAAAATGGGCGTTCATCGCGTCCTGTTTGGCGGTAAGACGGTTGAATAAGACCGTGACGCCTATCTGCTTTATCAGAAAAAAATAAAATAAACAAATAAAAGGAGAAAGAATAATGAGCAACTTCATTACCGATCCCGCAACAAAATTTAATTTTGAGCCTGCTGAATTCGTTCCTTTTAAGGACAAGAAGGTTTGCGAATACGTTCGTAGCCTTAGCGGCAAGGATCTTGAAAAGAGAGAGGCTTGGTGGCACCCCGAATTCGAGGTTAAGGTTATGATGAACCCCCATCCCGTTCTCATTTCCACCCTCTTTACCCGCCTTAAGGAAGCAAGCGAGCAGGGCAGAAGCTTTACCATGATCCTGGGTAACCCTGAGCCCGATACCTACATTCCTCTGGCACAGTTGATCAACTACTTCAAGGTTGACTGCTCCAAGGTACACCTTGTTGCAGAGGACGAGTGGGCAGACCAGGACGGCAACATCGCTCCCATCACCTACGAGGCAGGCTTTGCACACTCGATGATCAAGTACCTCTACTACCAGATCGACGAGAAGCTCCGTATGCCTATGGAGAACGTTCACTTCCCGACCAACGCCAACATCAAGGACTACTCCAAGATCATTGACGATATCACCGAGGGAACCGGTGCGGACATCGCATCCACCTCTCCCGGATGGGCAGGACACATGGCATTCGTTGATCCCATTCCCGAGTTCATCGGCTCCGGTGACATCGAGGAGTGGCTCAACCAGCCCGCACAGATCGTTAAGCTCCACCCCATGACCATTATGCAGAACTCGCTCAACGGAACCTTCGGTCAGTCGGGTGACATTGCAAACGTTCCTCCTTGCGCTGCTACCATTGGTCCTCTCGACGTTATGAGAGCAAAGGAGAGAATCGAGGTTCACGCACTTGCAACCTGCGGTACCTTCTCCTCTTGGCAGAGAATGACCAGCCGTCTTTGCACACACGGCCCCATCACTCCCTACCTGCCTAGCACCATGTTGCAGACCAAGAAGACTCAGGTTTACATTTCCGAGGAGCTTGCCGCTCCGTTTGAATGTTGGGAGAAGGTTGGCTACTAATATTGCCAACACCCCACGCTTGCGGCTATGTAAGCAAAATACAAAAGGACAGAGAATGCAATTTCTCTGTCCTTTTTGTTTTTAAGGGTTGACTGTCAAAGCAGGATCAAGCATGAATAGCTTGCAGGGATAAATATAGGTGAGATCGGGATATCCTTGCAGGGAAACGTAGAAAAACTCATTTCCTTCCACCGAAATGTTTTGTAGGCCCTTGGTGGAGAGATAATGGGTTTTGCTCCATGCATAGTGACGGGAGATCAGATACGGAACGCGCCAACCGATGCCGGAAGTAAAATAATAGACGAGTACTGTTTTTGTGTAATGAGAATGTTTGCCGTGCGAATGCGGTTCCACAATCGTTTCCAGGGTAATATGGCTTAACACTTCCACAGATATGGAAATGTCATCGCGAGAAAGGGAGTGATCAAGAGGCTTTTCGATGCGGCTGGAACGGCGGCGCATGATGTAATCTATAATCAATCCCAGGCTGATTGCCGCGAGTACAAGCGCTATCCAAACGATCTTCAAATAGAAGCCGAAAATAAGTGCCGCAACGGTAAGTGGAGCCGATGCCTCAAATCCGCGGTCGTCAACACGCGAGGTCAAATCCGGCTTTAGTGCGTTCAAATCTTTGGCAATGCTTTCCAGGGTCAATGTTTCTTTTTCCAATGCTTTGTTCCTTTCAGACGGACGGGGAGATATTAATCGGCGGCGTTGGATTTATTGTTATAGCTTTCGCAAAGCAGATTCATTGCCTTGCAAATCTTATAAAAATAAACGGTTCAACCAAAACCAGAGAGCCGAGTACGTACCAATCCCAAAAGTTGTTTGATTCTGCCTTCGGCTACCTGCTTGGTCGGCAGGAGGATCATATGGGTTCATTATAGCATAAAAGAATTTTTTTGTCAAGTTTTACTGCTTTTTCATTTGCCGTAAAAAGAGTAGGATCGCCACGCATAAAAGCGCAAGAGCATATCCAAGCACCCACCAAAGGTGCGGAACGATTTGCGCATAATTGCCCGCAATTGCCGCGCGCTCCAACTCCACTGCGTGGACAAAGGGCAGGGCGTAGGAAACCTGCTTAAATACGCCGCCCACCAGATCCAGATCAAACCAAATGCCCGAAAGCCATGCCGAAAGGTTGGTCAGGAGCGCACCGCAAATGCCGCCCACCTGCTTGTCGTTGAGGACGCTTCCGCACAAAAGACCGATTGCGATATACAAAACGGCGACGGGAATGATCAGAACGATGCCAAGCAAAATATTGACGGTGACGTCAAGCCCCAAGATGATAGCAAACAGATAGCAAGCGACGCCCTCGGTCAGTGCAATGGGAATCAGGGGAAGGGTATAACCAAGGATAAAATCCGTAGGTGTCATGGGCGTGGTATAAAGTCGTTGCATAAAGCTGCTTTGGCGGTCTTTTGCAATGACGGTAGCCGAAAACAGCGTCATAAAGGCAAGTCCGAACACCGCAACGCCGGGGGCAAGGTGCCCAATTTCAAACAGAGGGACGGGAATATTTGCCTGGATCGCGCTCAAAAGCAAGAGCAGTACAATGGGGAACCCGAACAGAAAGGCAAGGTTTAAGGGATCGCGCGCGATCTCCTTGAAATTTCGTTTTGCAAAGGTTAAGCTTCTCATTGGTTTGTCCCCCTTACAATGGTGATAAAGGCTTTCTCGATGCTATGCTCACCGGTCTGCACTTTGATGGCATCGGGGGTGTCGCACGCCAACAACTTTCCATCTTTCATAATGGCGATGCGGTCCGAGAGTGTTTCCGCTTCCTCCATATAATGCGTGGTGAGGATCACTGTGACGCGTCCCTTCAACGCACGGATGAGGTCCCAAAGCTCGCTTCTGGCAATGACGTCAAGCCCCAGAGTCGGCTCGTCTAAAAAGAGAATTTTCGGATCGCAGATCAACGCCATGGCAATGCTCAACCGTCGCTGCCAACCGCCCGAAAGCTTGCCTGCTTTGCGGTCGATCACGGCGGACAGACCAAGCGTATCAACCGTTTCTTTTATTTTTGCGGTTCGCTTTTCTTTGGAAAATCCGTGAACACCGCAGATCAACTCCAAATTTTCACGAACAGAAAGAGCGGGTGCCACGGCACTTTCCTGCGGAGATACCGCGATCATCGCCTTTACTTCATTTGGTTGGTTGCGAATGCTCTTACCGAGCAGAGTGGCGTCGCCCTCGGTGGGAGCGGTCAGACAGGAGAGCATTTTAATGGTGGTGGTCTTTCCCGCACCGTTGACACCGAGCAAAGAGAACAGCTCGCCCTGCGCAACCGTTAGCGAAAGGTTATCTACGGCAACCACCTCGCGGTACCGTTTGGTCAGACCCTTGATCTCTATCGCGTTCATGTCTGCTCCTCCCGGGATAGATGTCTTGTCCGCAATCCTTGATAGACGTCGGTCAGCATATTGCTGATCAGCTCCCACTCCAGACTCAGAAAGGAGGTGGCAAGCATTACGCCGATCCCGTGCACGCAGGTCCAAACCTCCAAATGCAAAAGACGGGCTTTTGGGAGAGAGAGGTCGTTTGCCTGCGCGATCATTTCCACCGATCTTTCAAAATCCGGAGACGGCGAAAGATCCTCTCCGCTGCGATTTCGCATAAACAAGAGCTTGAACAGTTCCTTTTCCTCTGCAGCAAAGCGGACGTATGCCATACCAAACGCCTTGTACGGGGGATATTTTTGACTCTCCAGCTCGTCGTTGATAAAATTGAGATAAAGCTCGTACGCGGCGTTAATGGTTGCGGATTTCAGCTCCTCCATGGTGGAAAAATTGGAGAAAATGGGTTGCGTGGAGCAATTCAGGGTGGCGGCAATCGCGCGTGCGTTCAACGCCTCGGCACCGTTTTCTCTGACGTAGGCAAGGGCTGTTTGAATAATGTCCTCTTTTGTGGTTTTTACCTTTGGCGGCATCTTATCCCTCCATAAATAGCAATAGTTATATAACAATTGCTATTATATCATAAAAAAAGAAGCTTGTCAATGGGAAAACGCAATTTTGTGAGATTTGAGAGGGAACAAAAAAGCACTTGCGTGTGCCGCAAGTGCTTTTTTGGGGGCGTTATTGGATCTCCACGCGGATATCGCCCGTGGAGGTTGTGATCTTGCAGATGCCGCCGGTGGTGGATTCGGGAAGCTGAACCTTTCCGGTGTTGGTATTGTGGATAAAGACCTTGTTGGTTCGCAGACTACCCTTGACATCGCCCGTATCGGTTTCGATGAAGATCTCTGCGGCATCACAGCCCTCCAACGTTACGTCGCCTGTGGTTCTCGTAATGGAGAAGGCTTGCTCGGCAATCACGTTTTTCAGGGTAATATCGCCCGTGTTTCCGGTTGTATTCAGATTTTTGCAGGTCAGGTCGGTCAAATAGGTTTTTCCGGTGCTTACCGATACGGTGACGTTGCCAAAGCAAGCAATACGATCTGCATGAATATCGCCGGTGGAAACCGACAGATCCACCGAGGTGGGGGTACTGCCATCAATCCAAATATCTCCGGTGCCGGTGTGGATCTTGAGATCTCCGCTTACTGCGGCATGGACACTGACGTCGCCTGTGCTTGTTTGAATGTCAAGGCTTTCAAAGGCAAAATCCTCCGGAACTTCAATTTTGCCGGTGCTTTTGCGAATCAGCAGTGCGCCGTACGCCGCTTCGGGAAGCTCAAGCGTGATTTTGGATTGCCCGAAATTGATGGCGATATACTCGTACCAATTTTTCTTTTTGTAGAAGGGATTGATCTCAAGCGTTCCGTCACGCACCGCAACCTCATAGGTGACGTGCTCGTCGTCGGTGCAGGTTACTCGTACCGAGCCGTCGGAGGAGGGGAGCAGTACCACCTTCGCAGTGCTTGTGTTGATCGAGAGGTCGGAAAAAGCTTCGGTGACAGTATGGGTTTTGGTGAGGTAGGGGCGTGTGCTCAACTTGGTAAAGTCCCAACCGTGCGCCGTCATAGCCGCGGCGAAAAGCCCGCCGCCGATGATGATGAGTATCAAAGCAACGGTAATCCACGTTTTTGTTCCGTTCATCATGATTTATCCTCCTTTTTCATAAAGCACGCCTTGATGACACGCGCAAGTTGTTTGGGCAAGCGAATCGCGCCAATGCTCAATGCGCGGCAGGCATAGAAGCAAAAGACCGAGAGGCCAAGACAGAGAAGCCCTGTACCGATGAGCGCAACCCCGGTTGCCGTGCTTGCCGTAAAGGCAAAGGCACCGCCGCCAACGATAGCACCAAAGCCCGATCCCACAAGTGAACCAAAAACCGCCCACAGCGAGATCACCACTGCCCACAGAGAGGCGTAAAGCGACAGGACCACGGCAAAGGCGGAGATCAGGAGAGAGAGCCAAATGGGAGAGCCAACCCATAAAAGCACTGTTTCCCACACGTGTAAGCGCTTTCTGCGAGTGATACGGTCTTTTGCAATCTTAACAAGCGGAATGTCGGTAACGATCTCCGTTGCCACGGTGTCCACCGAGCCAACCGCTGCCACCGCGTCCTCCTCGCTTAGTCCTTCTTCCATGCGGTCGTCAATCATTTCTCCATAGAAGGCAAGACGGTCCAAAACCTCCTTGCGCGGCAGATCGGACAGACGATCCGCAATCCGGTCCAAAAATTCTTGTTTGGTCATTTGAGGGAATCCTCCTTTGTTACAAAATGGTAGATGGACGTCACCTCGCGCCACTCGTTCTTAAAATCCTCAAGGCGCATAAGTCCTGCCCTTGTAATATGGTAATATTTGCGCAGTCTGCCGTTGTATTCTTCGGTGCGCACCGTCAAAAGCTTTGCTGCTTCCAATCGCTTTAAAATGGTGTACAAGGTCGATTCGGAAAGCGCCACCACCGACTTTACGTCTTTTATGATTTTGTAGCCGTAGGAGTCCTCGTTCTTGATCGCCGTCAGAACGCAAACGTCCAACAACCCGCGTTTCAATTGATTGTCCATAAGATACCTCCCTTCGTATAATATATCATATCACGAGGTATATGCTTTGTCAAGTGCTTTTTTGAAAAAAAGTAAAAAAATATCAGAAAAGAGGGGGGAAGGATAATAAGAAGGTGGCAGGTGCTTTTTTGGGGGCAAGATCCTAAAAAAATGGTTGCAATAACAAACAAATCGTGTTATAATATAATCGGTCGAAAAATGACGAAAGAAAGGAAAATCTATGATGGATCGATTTTTAAACGGATATGAAATGCTCTTGCACGACGTTGCCGAATTCACTGTGCATAGCTTGGAGTTGATTGGTATTCTGATCATTATCATCGGTTCGGTCAGAGCCATCGCGCAGGTGCTATCCTCATTGAAGAAAAAATCCTCAAACAACGTTGTCATTACGCTTGGTCGTGCTTTGGCGGTTGCGCTTGAATTCAAGATGGGCGCGGAGATCGTCAACACGGTTATTATAAGAGATCTGAAGGAGCTTTGCATTCTCGGTGTTGTTATTGGGCTCAGAGCGGTTCTTGCAATGCTCATCCATTGGGAAATCAAAAACGAAAAGTACAGCGGCCCAAAACAGAACGAGCAATCCAAATAAAAAACAAAAAAAGAACGTCCGGGTAGTCTGCAACGCGCAGAAAAAACGAGGGCGTTCTTTTTTGATTGGAATAAGATGATGGGGTTACGCTTTAGGAGAAAATATTTTAAAGGCGGCCTCGGACATAACGAAAATCTCTTTTTGGGTTTGTAAGAAGCCCTTTTTGGAAGAAACCCAAATGCCGTCGTCCAAGCCGATAATGGATCCGGGCT
The DNA here is from genome assembly GCA_045644105.1 of Eubacteriales bacterium. Lineage (GTDB taxonomy): Bacteria > Bacillota > Clostridia > Oscillospirales > CAG-272 > UMGS1865. The sequence continues at coordinate 7,878 of JAZRGI010000141.1, forward strand.
TTCCCTTGATGACAACGATGACAATCTCGTCATGTGCGCGGGTCGGCTTTACCAAAACCTCCTTTACCTTCAAAGGGGTGCAGATGCCACCCATCATATAATTTTGCTCCCAATAGACGGTTTCGTCTTTTTCGCAGTAGATACAGGTGGCTTTGGTAGCAGGCTTTTTGGTTTGATAAACGACGTAGCGTTGTTGTTGAAGGGTGAATTCGAGTTTTTTGACCAATTCGTTTTCTTCGATCAACCGACCAAAGGAGCTGCAATAATGATACAGGGACAGATCTGCCTCGTCTGCACATTCCATGATGTCGCCGACGTTGCAGGAAAGTGCGGTGCATATTTTTGCAAGGGTGTCGGTGGTTACCGTTTGGTTTTTGGAAAGTTTTGCAATCACGCGCGAGCTGAGTCCGGTAAGCTCCATCAGATCGGACTTGGATAGCTCCTTTTCCGCAAGCAGTCCCCATAGCTTGGAATAGTGGATATACATCTCATCACACTCCTTTCGTAACCATTATATCATACTTGCCTATATTTGTCAATAAAAATTTACGAAAGTAAAGGAAAAACAACAAAATAATAAAAATCTCCACTCAATTGGTCACAATTGAGTGGAGAGGCTTTTTATGCAAAAACTCCAATTGCTTTTAGGATAAAGGAGAAGAGGAAAATCGTGAGGGTGGAAGTAATGGTTGTCCATATCACCAGTTGTCCCGCCAATGCCGAATCGGCATCCATTTCCTGCGCCATGGGAACACTGGAAACGGCTACGGGTGAGGCGAACAGTGCAACGAATGCTGCAAAGTGCGCGCCGCCAAAGCCGCCGATCAGATATGCAACAGACAGTGCCGCCGTTGGAACGATGAGAACGCGCATGGCGGTACCGAAGACGATCTGCCGTTTGAGCGTAGGGATTGCCGAAAGCTCAAACTCGGCGCCCAACATCAAAAGTGCTATGGGAGTAGCGGTTTTGGAAAATTGCTCGATCACCGAGTACAGAGGCGAAAGCTCGGTCAGACGGAAGGAGATTCCGTTACGTTCAAACGCAGAACGGATGATCAGACAAACACCGCCCAACGCAATGCTTTGGATCAAAGGATTTTTGAGAATGCCAAGGAGGATCTTTTTGAAGTCTATCCGCCGACCGTTTCCAAAGACGGTCAGACTGATTACTGCCAAAACGTTAAAGATCGGAATGCAAAACGCCGAGAGCAGGGTAGCGATCATGCCGCCTTCTTCCCCAAAGAGCGAGGTTGCAAGGGGAATGCCGATCAGAGCAAAATTGGAGCGGAAGGTCGCTTGCAGAAGCGCGCCGCGTTGTCCTTTTTTCTTGGTGACAAGCATACAGAGCGGTATTCCGACCGCAAAGACCAAAATCGTGACGGCGATGGCAAACCAAACGTATCCCAAATCAATACTGACAACCGAGTCGATCTTATAGACGTTGAGAAAGAGCATACAGGGAAGCAACAGACGAAATACGATTTTATTAACGGCTTTTGACACCGATCCATTGATCAACTCCATGCGTTTGGCAACGTAACCGGTTGCCACCATCAGGACGATCGGCAAAACGGCGTTGACGGCAAACAGAAAAGAATTCACTTGTCGTATCGCTCCCTTCTTTTTTTATGGATGTTCCAATAGTATAGCATAAAAAGAACGACGTGTCAAGCGCAAAATCGTTGCCGTCGGTCGATTTCGGTTTTATCACAGGTTATGGCAGAGGATAGAATAAACGCGGACTGCCTCAATCGCAAATTGAGAGAGCCCGCGTTTTTTGGATGATCAGACGATTGTCGCGATCAAACGGTACCCGATACGGTCAGAACGGCTACACCGGGAGCAACACTCCAAATACCCGTAACGGGATCCTGCGTATAGGTTGCGGCAGGAACGGTGATCTGCCCGGGAACGGTGTTAAACTGTCCGGTTGCGTCGTCGTAGGTGTATTGTGTTCCTTCAGTCCATGCAGTGCCGTCAAGATTGACACTGATGCCCGAAAGAATGGGATCAAACAGGTCGGACAGAGCAACGTTGTCGGTGGCAACCGATGCAACGTTACCAAAGTTTTCAATGACAAAGCGATAGGTGAGTGTCGCGTTTTCGGCAACGGGAATCGGCTCCATGCTCTTGGTGATGCGCAATTGAGGCTCCTGCACGGGTGTGACGGTTTCGGTCACGATAATGGGAGTTGGAATACCGTTGCCGGTGATTTGTGCCGTGTTTATAATGCTGGCGGAGGTGTCAAGCGGTGCATAGGCATTGACTTCTGCGGTGTAGATCAGAACAAGATCGCCGTTGGCGGGCAGAGTAATGCCGTTTACCGTCAACGTGGGATTGGTGGAGGCGGGGATGGGGGCGGGTTGCAACACGCCGTTGATGAAAAGTTGAACCGAGCCGTCTACGTAGGTCAAGGGAATTCTTGTTTCGCCTCCCTGCGTGTAGGCACCGAGGTTATCGGTAACGGTAAGGTTGGTAATGGCGGTGCTTCCGACGTTGACAATGCTAATGGCATAGGTGACGGTGCCGTTGGCGGCGTAGGTATCGACAATTGCCGTCTTGTTGCCCGAAACCACCTCCAGAATCTCGCCAACCACCACGTTGGAGTTGACCACGGTGTTGTTGTAGGACAGTTGTGCTTGGTTTGTAAATTGTGCCATAATATTCTCCTTGTTTCATTTTGGGGATCCCTTTATTATCATATGAGGAATTTTGCATCGATGTGCGATAGGATCCGTAGAAAACAAAAAAGACCGTATCGATCGCCATGCGGCATTTGATACGGTCTTTTTTGTTTCTGTTGTAAAAGCGGAATATGTGCTTGAGCTTTATCCCAAAGCAACAACACCGGTTTCGTTAAGCACCAGAAGAAGCATATAGAGCGCGTAGATCGTCAACAGTGCATATCCCTGCCACTTTTTGAACTTGCCCTGAATGATGGTGGGAACGATGGCGACTGCGCAAGCGGCAATGCAAACGGGGAAGTCGAAGACGAGGTTGACTCTGTCAACCGGAAGTGCTTTTCCGTTGATGACGGCACACAGGGGAAGAATGAGCGTGGTGTCAATGATGTTTGCGCCGATGATGTTACCAACGGAGAGCGAATTCTCCTTCTTGCGGATCGCCGTAAGCGTGGTAACAAACTCGGGCAGAGAGGTGCCGAGCGCGATGACGGTAAAGCCGATGATGGTTTCACTGATGCCGATACCGGAGGCAATAGTCTTACCCGACGAAACGAGGAACTCCGCACCGAAAACGATGAAAGCGGTACCAAGAACAAAGAAAAGGATCTTGGAGGGGATATCCTTTTTATCATAGGAGTCTGCCTTTTCGAGCCCTGCGCCCTTTTTGCCCTCGATGAGGTTGCTAACCATGAAGACGATAAAGATCGCCCAGAGGATGTATGCCGACCAAACGGGAAGCGCATTGCCAAGCGAGAGCAGGGTAAGTCCGCCAATTGCGGCAAGCAAGAGGGCGCCCTTGAGCGAGAATTCCTTTCTGCTGATAACACCCGCCATAGCAACGAGAGATACACCCATGATCAGAGTAGTGTTTGCGGTAACCGAACCGACTGCGTTACCGATTGCAAGCTGGGCAGAACCGTTCATTGCGGCTCTTACCGAAACCAACAGTTCGGGCAGTGTCGTAGCAAAGGAAACAACGGTCGCGCCGACAACAAATTTCGGGATACCGGTTGCTTCTGCAAACCAGGATGCCGAGTCAACAAACCAGTCACCGCCCTTGATCGTCAGAAAAAGGCCGACCAGGAAGATGCCTGCGGCAATTGCCAAAAGAGCGCCGCCTGTCAAAGAACCAAACAGAGTAAAGCCAAAAAATTCCATTTTTTTCTCCTTTAAAATAAAAAATCCGGGCACGGCATAACCATACTCGGCATCAAAAAAGACTCCATGTATGGCAGTTCGCACACATGAGTCTCGCATTTTAAAACAAGCCAGACCGTCAGGCCAGGATGTTGACTTGTTACACCTTGTGGTGCTTGCTACTCCCTCATTTTTTATAGTATAACATATATTGCATCTTTTGTCAAGATTTATCGAAAAACATTTTTGAAGAGAAAAAGCGGAGGAGTCAATGACTTGTAACAGGTCGGTGACTTCTCCACTTTGATGGATCTGTTCAATTGGCGGAAAAGCTTGAAGGTCAGTCAAAGCACGGCTTTGGGTATGCTGTTTTGTCCCGAAGAACGAGATGCATGATCTGTTCAAAGTCCATCCACTCTACGCGATCTCCCAAAAACTTGGTGATGCGCGTGCATACCTCGTCGAGTACGCGGATTCCGGTGCCGAGATTGTTGGACATTAGGCTTTGCCAGTGCGTAATCAGAATGGGGTAGCCGCCGCCTTCTATGGTGCGGATGATCTCACCGTTGCTGCCGTCGGCGGTGATCCATTTGTCGGCAAGACTGCAGACAAATGCATCCGAGGTGTCTGCGGTGTCTAACGTGTACCATATATGATCACTTACGGTAGAAGGGATGGCAACCACCACTCTGTCGGGACCATCGTAGGCGACCCAGGGCTTGGCATTTTCACGATTTCTCAACGAGCGTAAAAAATACCATGCTTCGGCTTTTCCGGTCACGTCGTAAACGGCTTGCGAGATCGCGGCAACGTATTCGTCCTCCACCGTAATACCGAAATCCCAGGGAGAGGTCACACCGCTGGGGGAAAGACCTGCCTGTTGCAACAAGGAGAGCGCAAGCGTTATGTAGGGTGTCAGGGTGGTTCTGTCCTGCGTTCTTGCCCAAACCCGCTCACTCATCTCCAACGGTTTTCGTGTTTTCAGATCAACCGCTTTGTGATGCGATAGGATTTCGGGACAAATGGAAAAACGCGGAGCAATGCGCGCCTTGACGGTGTCCAGCCATTCAGCGGCGTCTTTGGGATCGATCCCCTCAATGCCATGCACAATATCGCCCTTGTTTCCGGGCATGGGAACGACACTGAATTTTCCTTTGATGCCGTGCTTTTCCACCACGTCGCAAAATTCAAACAGAAGTTCGTTGGGATAGATGGGAACCAAAGGTCTTCCGTCCTGCGTAACCGTTTTTTCGGCGTGTTCCTTGTAGACCGAGATGACAGGTGCGGGATCGTCAATGATGAGGGAAATCGGAATTTTCAAAATACTCACTCCTTTTGGCGTTGTATATTACATCATTGGTTGGCGGTCAAGACGCATGGGGGGCATTTGTTCGGATTTCGTTATTTTGATATGCTTCACAATAGAAACAACTTCAAGCACGAAAATTGCCAAATAATAAGAAAAGTATATGTAAATATTGATACCGAGTTTCCCGCCGACAAACAACATCATCGGGACAGCGCCAATCAGCATCAGGGATAGCACGGTGTTGAAAATCGGGTGGATTTTTTGAAAGGCTTTGATCATTGACAAAACCGCGTCTATCAAATAAAAGACCAGACTCAACATGGATACGATCAAGGCAAATACCCAAAGCGCAAACGATTTGCTCACGCCTTTCTCGGGGTCAACTTCATTCAGGGATACAATGAATGAAGTAATTAACAATCCAAAGCTTAACATAGCAATCAGCATGGCAATCATAGCGAATATTTTAGAAGATAGTCTTTTCATGCCGTTACCGCCTTTCTTTGTATGTTGCATTTATTATAGCACACTTTGGAGTGTTTTTCAATATTCTTTTTGTAATATTTCATAAGCCTTTCATTCGTCCCGTCAAGCTCGTCGATCTTATTCAGAATGATGAAATATGCGCGGTCGATTACCTTTTTGGCGTATTCCTCGAAATCGTCATTCGGCGGATTCTTCAAAAAACTTTGTCGCGCGCAGACAAGGGCATATTTTACTCGGTAATAGTGTTTGAGTTCGTATTCCATATAAAAACTTCCTTTTGGGTTTGGTTAAACACCATTATCCGGAAAGGAAGTCATAAGTCCAGATAAATATTTGAAAATTATTTGTTATTATTTTTAGTAGTATTGATTGAAGATACAAGCATTGCTCGGAGAGATTTACACTTGGATTCAAGAAAGT
>JAZRGI010000142.1:0-2398 GCA_045644105.1 Eubacteriales bacterium
AGCATCTATGGCGTTTATCTCTATCTTCCCTCTTGCGGCGATCAGAAAGGCAAAGCTTGAGATAGGTGAATCTGCTATGGTCATGGGCCTTGGTATGCTCGGCATTTTTGCTGTTCAGGAGTTAAAGACGGCAGGTGCGTATCCTATTATTGCCGTTGATCCTATAAAAGATCGCAGAGATCTGGCATTGAAAATGGGCGCGGATTTTGCATTAGACCCCACGGATGACGATTTTGCGAGAAAGGTTAGATCCTTGACTGGCGGTGGAGTGAATGTCTGCATTGAAGTGACAGGCCTTGGCATCGGCTTGATACAGGCGCTTGATTGCATGAAGCAGTATGGCAGAGTTGCGCTTTTGGGCTGTACCAGAAGCTCAAAATTCCAAATTGATTATTACGCAAAGGTTCACGGCCCGGGAATCTCCCTCATAGGCGCACACACAAACGCGCGTCCCAGAAATGAATCCTCCGCAGGTCTCTGGACCGATAGAGACGACCTGCAGACCGTCCTGAATCTTATAAGAGGAAAGAGATTGAATTTCAAGGATATGATCAGTGAGATCCACTCTCCCACCGAAGCAGGACCGGTATATGACAGGCTTGCAAATGATAAGAATTTCCCTATCGGCGTGCTGTTTGATTGGAATAATATTTAATGATACGATCCGCACTTTCGGTGCGTCATGAACCATTTTGATTTGATCCGCCTCCCTTAACCTTGCGAAGCAAGATTTCATCCACAGCAGATGGATTTCTTCCGCAGCAGGCGGATTTAGTTAAAAAGCACACGTTTGTCAGTAGACAAACGTGTGCTTTTTTCTGTGTTGTACCGCCTTAATAGATGCCACCATAAAAAAGTCAATAAAATCAAGGAATTTTAGCTATTGAAGGCAGTTTATGTGCATCCTTAATAGATACCTAATTGTTATTTAAACGATATTTTGTCAGTGTAATGCCATGCAGACCACTATCGATCAATGCGTAATCATCAGTCCAGTTGTCACCTTCTGTAACAAAATGTCCGGGACCGCAATTTCGGTAATGACGTGGCGCATAATGAAGCGGTCCAAAGAGGTTGCGGCGTGTACCTACAACGGTGACGCGAATTGTTTTTCCGTCGCGAACTGCATCTGTAACATCGGCTTCGTAGGGATCCCAAATCAAACGTTGTTCTTCCATGCCGTCTGCTTGTACTCGGATCAGAGCGCCAAAGAACGCGGTAGGAGCGAGTTTTACGCGCTCACCATCAGAGCAGGTAAGCGATGAATATTTGTCGGGGGTGATCAAATAGGTCAGTTCATCCGTGTAGAACGGCATTGCGGCAGTATCTAGATTTCCAAAGCGCAGTGTATCGGGACGGGTAGTCAAAGTGCGGATATTTCCGTTGAGTCTGACACCGAAATCACCGATGAGATAAAGCGCTTCGAGATTCGTTGTGCGCATAAAGTCTGTTTCCGCGGTAATCACGTTGCGACCGTGCTTCAGTGCGCCGTGTGGAATGGCCATCTTTTTGAAGCAATCATCGATCCAGAAGCTGTGAACGTCATCATTGAAAAGCGGTGTACCGTTGATGGCGTAATGCATCCGTTCCGGACGTTCACCTGCCAAAATCAAATCACCTACCGGCATTTCTTCGATATCAAAGGTATATTCGAGTGCAATCCTGCCGTAAACGCTATTGTCGGTCAGACGTGCAAACCACGGTTGTAGCATTTCACCGCCGCGGATTTCGATGCCGACTGTCTTGCGCACCATACGGTCAACATGTAGAATTTCCGCTTCATCGCTCCATGCGCTGTCGTTTAGACGGAAGCGGGCAAAGTCAAGGACACAGACGTTCAGTTCGTTGCATTTGTAAGAAAATTCACCACTAATGTTCAGCTTATCAACCACTTCTGTCTTTTGAGGAAGTGGCGGAAACTCGGCGTCAGCGTCATCCGTCAGAACAAATGCTCTGGTTCCTGCCGCTTCAAGTGTTGCTTTGAGTATACAGGTATCGCCGCAGCTCGCAACGTCTGCTGCATAACGCGTTCCTGTTTCAAAATCCCAACATTCTGCCGCTTTATAGGGAGTGTTCTCGATACGGACAGTGAGCTGGGAGGTCGGTTTATCGCGATCCGTATTCAGAAGGACAAACCCGATGCTGTCGCCGAAGTTGCGCATCTGGACAAATACCTGTTCCGCGGAAGTTCCATCCTCCAACGTAACAGAGATGGGGGCTTGGGATGCCGCACGGACTGCCGCCGCAAGTACTTTGCCGTCAAACGGAACACAGATTCCGTACTCATGTGCAAATGCGGCAGGCGAATCATCACGGCGAGCATTGACGCAGACAGGGGCATCGCCGGCAAAGATAATTTTACCGCCTATTGCGGCAAAATCAAGGAGCAGTCGCATAG
>JAZRGI010000143.1:0-15942 GCA_045644105.1 Eubacteriales bacterium
TATGTAGGTCAGCTCCAAAAAATTGTGGTCGTGCATCGAAACCGTTTTCTGTCCCCGATGCGATACCAAATAAAACTTATCCCGCTCCAGCCTTTGGTAAATGCCCATCCAACCAAACTCCTTTTCTGTTTCGACCATAAAAACGCCCCCTCTTTTTGCAAAAATATCGGTTGATTTATTATAACATATCAAGTATACTATATGCAAGAGGTTTTTCCAAAAAAATATCAAGGAGATCGTATCTTATGAAAATTTCTGCAAATTGGATCAAATCCCCCGTTGACGTCGGTGCGGCAACCGTTACCTTTTGCCGCAGCTTTCAACCCTCCAAGGCTGTCAAGCGCGCAACCCTTTATGCTACTGCGCTTGGCGTTTACGTTCCCTGCATCAACGGTATCCGCGTTGGAAAGAACGTTCTTGCCCCCGGTTGGACCAGCTATCTCAACCGCATCCAATACCAGAGCTATGACGTTACCGCACTTCTGAGCGAGGACACGCGCATCTCCATTGGCGTTGGTCCCGGCTGGGCTGTCGGCGACATCGGTTTCCAAAAGAACAAGCACTCCTATGCAACGCAGGTTGCCCTCATTGCATGGCTGGAGGTCACCTATACCGACGGAACACGCGAGTCGGTCACAACCGATACCGATTGGGACGTCTACACCTCCACCGTTACCTTCTCGGACATTTATAACGGAGAAACCATTGATATGACCGCTCCCATCGAGCTGCTTGGCAAGGCTGTTCCCTCGGATTTCAAGACCAAACTGGTGGCACAGGAGGGTGAATGGATCACCGAGCATGAGCGTCTGGCTCCCATTTCCTGCTTCCGCACCCCCAAGGGTGAGCTGGTGGTGGATTTCGGACAGAACATGACCGGCTACGTAGAGCTTTCCATCAAGGCACCCCGCGGCAGTCGCATTGTGATCCGTCACGCCGAAATTCTGGACAAGGACGGCAATTTTTACACCGCCAACTACCGTCGTGCGCGCAACGAGCTGACCTTTGTGACCGGCGGCGAGGATGACGTATTCAAGCCTCAATACACCTTCCAGGGCTTCCGCTACATTCAGCTGATCGAGTATCCCTTTGAAACGGTAGACCTCAACAGCTTCCGTGCCGTAGTCGTCCATTCCGACATCAAGCGCACCGGCTCCTTCCGTTGCGGAAATGAGAAGATCAACCAGCTCTACCACAACATCATCTGGGGGCAAAAGAGCAACTATCTGGACATTCCCACCGACTGCCCGCAGCGCGACGAGCGTCTTGGCTGGACCGGCGACACGCAGGTATTCTGCCGCACCGCCGCCATCAACTTTGACGTGGAGCGTTTCCTGGAAAAGTGGCTTGGTGACGTTGCCCTGGATCAGGAAAAGGACGGCGCCGTCCGCGGTGTCATTCCCGTCATCCCCGGACTCACCACCTACATCTCCGCCGCATGGGGCGATGCCGCTTGCATTGTACCGTGGGAGCTTTACTGTGCCTACGGCAACAAGAAGGTTTTGAAAAAGAATCTCCCCACCATGAAAAAATGGGTAGAATATATGCATTCCGCAGGGCCTGAGGAATTTTTGTGGCTTGGCGGCGTCCACTACGGAGATTGGCTTGCGATGGATGCCGGTGCCGACAGCTGCATCGGTGCCACCTCCTGCGATCTGATCGCCTCGGCGTTCTTTGCGCATTCCACCAATCTGCTCATCCGCGCAGGTGAGATTCTGGGCAAGGATATGTCGGAATACCGCACATTGTATCAAAATGTCAGAAACACCTTCCGCTCCTACTTCATGGAAAACGGAATGCCCAAAGAATTTTTGCCGTTGACGCAAGAGGTTGCACCGGGACAAAAGCCCAAAGACCTGAAGCGCATGGGCATAACACAGACCGCTCTGGTACTGATTTTGCACTTCGATTTGTGCGAGGAGGACGAACGCCCCGCGCTTGCCGCAAAGCTTGTGGAGCTAATCCGTCAGAATGATTCACTCATGTCTACCGGATTTGTCGGTACGCCCTATCTTTTGCACGCACTTTCCGAAAACGGTTACACCGATGTGGCTTACGAGCTTTTGATGCAAGAGCGAAATCCCTCCTGGCTCTACTCGGTATGCCACGGCGCTACCACCATATGGGAGCATTGGAACGGCGTTAAGGAGGACGGCAGTTTTTGGAGCGATAGCATGAACTCCTTTAACCACTATGCCTACGGCAGTGTCTTTGATTGGATCTTCGGCGTTGCCGCAGGTATCAAAACGGTTGCCGATGCTCCGGCTTACCGTGAGATTACCCTATCGCCGCATCCCAACAAGTGTCTCGGATTTGCCGACACTTCCATCGACACCCGCAACGGTAAGATCCGCGTACATTGGTACTACAAGGAGGACGTAGTGTACTATGAGGTGGAAATTCCCGAAAAGGTAACCGCTCACCTGACTCTGCCCTCCGGTTATCGCGAAACGCTTCACGGCGGAAGCTATCTCTTTGCAGAATAATCCATTTACCCGAACTGCACAACCCACGTGGGTTGTGCAGTTTTTTTGCGCATTGGATTCTAAAAAACTATTGCATTCATAAAAAAAATGTGTTATAATGAGATGATAAAAATGCATTCTTGAAAGGATCGCACATCATGAAGATTAATGAATTAAAAGCAGCTCTCCTCAACGGAAGCTATGACGCCCGTTTGACATATATCTACGGAGAGGCGGCACTGGAGCATCAGAAGACTCGCTATGCCTCTGCCATTGACGGTTTTGCCGCACTTTACGGAACCGATCGCGACGCCGCTCTGTATTCGGTTGCAGGCCGCAGTGAGATCTCCGGAAACCATACCGACCACAACTACGGTTGTGTCATCGCCGCTTCGATCGACCTTGACATCATCGCCGTTGCCGCTCCCTCCAAGGAGAACGTGATCCGCGTCAAGAGCGAAGGCTTTAAAGAGGACGTAGTAGACATTGACACCTTTACCCAACCGCTTGAAAGCCCCGAAGGACATTCCAACGAGTTGATCGCGGGCATGGTAGCAGGCTTCCGCAAAGAAGGCTATGCGGTTGGCGGATTTGACGCATACACGACTTCCAACGTACTCAAGGGCTCGGGCATCTCCTCGTCCGCCGCTTTTGAGGACATGATCGGAAATATTCTCAATCACATATACAACGACGGAAAGGTCGACAACATCGAGATCGCTAAACTGGCGCAGTATGCCGAAAACGTCTTTTTCGGCAAGCCCTGCGGTCTGATGGATCAGGTTGCTTGCGCGGCGGGCGGTATTGTTGCGATCGATTTCAAGGATCCCTCTGCACCCGTGATTGAAAAGTTGAAATTCGATCTGTCCGCGCAGGGTTACAACCTCTGCATCGTTAACACCGGTGGAAACCACGCCGATCTGACCGACGATTACGCATCCGTCCCCGCCGAAATGAAGGCAGTGGCGGCGGCACTCGGCAAACGCGTTTTGCGCGAGCTTGAGGAAGCCGACGTGATTGCGGCAATCCCGACTCTGCGCGAAAGTGTCGGTGACCGTGCCATTCTTCGCGCGCTGCACTTCTTTGCGGAAAACCGTCGCGTAGCCGCACAAAAGGCGGCACTGAAAGCAGAAGACCTTGATGCATTCTTTGCCGGCGTTCTCGCTTCGGGACGTTCTTCCTTCTGCTATCTGCAAAACGTCTACACCTGCAAAAACCTTTCCGAGCAGGGACTCTCCCTGGCGCTCTGTCTTGCAGAGGGACTTCTTGGTGACAAGCGCGCCGCATGGCGTGTACACGGCGGCGGCTTTGCCGGCACGGTGCAGGCATTTGTTCCCACCGAAAGCGTAGAAGACTTCCGCACGGCAATGGATTCGGCTTTTGGTGAGGGCAGATGTATGGTTCTCCGTATTCGCCCGGTTGGCGCAGTTAAGATCTAAACAACTATGATTTATGGGGGAGTGGCGGAAAGAGTCGTCATACTCCCCCGTCCGTATTAATACAAATTCACTAAAAAAAGGAGGGCCGCTCTTGAAACCCGAAGGAAAGAAGCTGCTTGCTTATCTCTTGCTCAATTCACTGATCATGATGACGCTCTATTTCGCAATTCCGTCACTCTTCCAATCTTTCTATTATATGCCCCATATTTACCTGTTGTTGGGAGCTTTCCTCGCTCTCTATTACGTCATCTACAACCGCGGTTTTGTGGCAAAAAACGCATCCCCCGACGAGTTGCCCGCACACCTCTCACCGGTTCAGAAGCAGGCGTTTATCGAGGAAGGACATCGTCGCTTCAAAAAGTCCAAATGGGTACTGACACTTCTGATTCCCATCATTCTCACCTTTTTCGCCGATGCCATCGTCCTCTATCTCTTCCCTTACTTTGAGGAGTTATTCGCATGAGTGCCGTTCGCATCGTTTCACTCTATTCCGGTTCCACGGGAAATGCCTTTCTGATCGCTACGGAAAACGGATCGATTCTCATAGATGCCGGCAAAAATGCAAAAAAGCTTTGTCTTGCACTCAATGCGGCGGGCGTCTCTCCCGAAGAGATTCGCGCGATCTTTATTACTCACGAGCACAGTGACCACGTCAGTGCGCTCCCCGTATTTCTCAAAAAGCATCCCATTCCCGTCCATATTCTGAACGGCAGTGCCTACCGTCTTGCAAACGAGCCGTCGGTGGCACCCTGCCTGGTTCTTCATCCTCCGATCTTTACGGTCGAAGTTTGCTCAATGCGCGTCAGCTCCTTTCCCACGCCGCACGACAGTCACGCATCGACAGGATACCGCATTGATCTTTTGGACGGTGATCGCGCCGTCGCCCACATCGGTTACGCAACCGACATCGGCTTTGTTTCGCGTGAAGTAGAGGCGGGGCTATCGGGCTGTGACGCCGTGATATTGGAAAGCAATCATGACCTTGATATGCTGCATTGCGGCCCCTATCCCTACGATCTCAAGCAACGGATCGCCTCGCGCAGAGGGCACCTGTCCAATCCCGACAGTGCCGCCTTTGCCGCAAAGCTCTGCGCAAACGGAACCCGCGCGTTGATGTTGGCGCACTTGAGTCAGGAAAACAATACGCCCGAGCTTGCGCTCAACGAATGTCTTGGCGCGGTCTGCGGTGAAAACGTCTGCGTTCGCGTCGCTCATCCCGACTGCATCACGGAATTGATTTTGGAGGTAACAGAACCATGATACAGGTTACACTCATCACGGTTGGCAATCTGAAAGAGAGCTATTGGCGCGACGCCGTTTCGGAATACGAAAAAAGGCTCTGCGCCTTTTGCAAACCCACTTTGGTGCAATTGAAGGAAGCAAGAGTGGCGGACGATCCCTCCGAAGGCGAGATCCGCGCGGCACTTGCCGACGAGGCGAAGCGCATTTTAGCGGCAATCCCTCCGCGCGCCTATACGGTTGCGCTTTGTGTGGAAGGCAAGCAATTTTCATCTGAAGCACTTGCCAAAAAATTGGAAGCCGCACTGTCCGACGGCGGAAGCATCTGTCTGATCATCGGTTCCTCTCACGGACTTGCCCCCGAAGTAAAGGATGCCTGCAAGCTTAAACTTTCGGTTTCCGAACTGACCTTCCCGCACCAGATGATGCGCGTTCTGCTTTTGGAGGTGCTTTATCGCTCTTTTTCGATCCTGAAGGGAACAAAGTATCATAAATAAATATCATAAATAAAGTAAAAGATTGAAAAAAACTATTGAAAGAAACCGACTTGCATGATATAATAATATACGTGTAATTTGGAAAACTATAAAAGGATACGCCGCAAAGGCGTTGGAGGTAATCATTGATCGTTGCATTAGAAGACGCAAAATATAAGTTGATCGGAATGCGCGAGAGCATCGTGGAGCTTGGCTCCTCGCTCCGCATTGAGGAAACCAAAGAAAAACTGAAGGATCTGGAGGCGCAAACCCAAGCACCCGATTTCTGGAACAACGCCGACAAGTCCAGCAAGGTACTGCAGGTCATCAAACAGGGACAGGACAAGGTAGCCGGCTACGAGCAGCTCTGCGCACGTCTTGAGGATGCCATCGCTCTGGCGGAAATGGCAATCGAGGAAAACGACGAATCCTTCGTTGAAGAGGTTCAAACCGAGCTTGCCGCGATCACCGCAGAGGAAGAACACCGCAGAATTGAGGTTCTGCTCTCGGGTGAGTACGATAAGAACAACGCCATCGTTTCCTTCCACCCCGGTGCCGGCGGAACCGAGGCGCAAGACTGGGCTCAAATGCTCTACCGCATGATCACCCGTTGGGCAGAAAAGAGCGGCTTCCAGGTAAAACTGACGGACTGGCTTGACGGTGACGGCGCGGGTATTAAGAGCGCCACCATTATGGTCAACGGCATGAATGCCTACGGATACCTCAAAAGTGAAAACGGTGTACACCGTTTGGTACGTGTGTCTCCCTTTGATGCCAACGGACGTCGTCAGACCTCCTTTGCATCGATTGAGGTCATGCCCGAATTTGAAAACGTTGATAACGTCGTACTGCGCGACGAGGATCTTGAGATCACTGCACACCGCTCCAGCGGCGCGGGCGGTCAGCACATCAACAAGACCGACTCGGCGATCCGTATCGTGCATAAGCCGACCGGCATCGTAGTCGGTTGTCAGACCGAACGTTCTCAATTGCAGAACAAGGAAACCGCGTTGCGTATGTTGAAATCCAAGTTGATGGAGATCAAACTGCAGGAGCGTCTGGACACAATTGAGGATATTCAGGGTAACAAGGCAAATATCGAGTGGGGTTCGCAGATCCGCTCCTACGTATTTATGCCCTACACGCTTGCTAAAGACACCCGTACCGGATACGAAACCGGTAACATTCAAGCGGTTATGGACGGCGAGATCGACGGCTTTATCAACGCCTATCTGAAAATGACTTCCAAAGAAAACCGATAAGAAAATGGGGAGAAGTTCTAACGGGCTTCCCCCCATTTTCAAAATCGCCGTTCCCTGTAAGAATTTTCAAAACGCACACAAAAACGTCTTACGGTCTACAAACAACGACGTTATAATGTTATAATATATTCAAAAAAACGAAGGAGGAGTACACCGTGTTGGGATACGTCCGTACCGAAGCGCAGGAATTGCGCGTTCGCGAACATCAATACTACCGCGCGCTCTATTGCGGACTTTGTCACCGTATGGGAAAATGCACGGGACAATGCTCCCGCATGACACTCAATTATGATTTTGTTTTTCTTGCCGCCCTTCGTCTGGCACTGACCGGGGAAAGTGTGCCGATCAAAAAGCAACGTTGTCTGCTTCACCCGATCCGCCGCCGTCTCACCGCCGGACGTTGCAATGCGCTTGACTATTGTGCCAACGCCTCGGCGCTTCTGGTCTACCACAAGTTGGCGGATGACTATGCCGACGAGCACGGTTGGAAGCGTTTTCTCGCCATAACGGCAAAGCCCTTTCTGTCACGCGGCTACCGTCTGGCACGGAGGAGATATCCCGCATTGGACGACAAGATCGCCGCTCATTTGCAAGCACTGTCCGACCGTGAAAGCGGCAAAAAGAGCTTTGAAAGCGCAGATCAGCTTGCCGAGTTCTTTGGCGAACTGATGTCGGCGGTCTTTTCCGAGGGATTGGATGGCACCGCCGCGCGCATTGCCTCCGCCATGGGAAGCGCTCTTGGCCGTTGGCTCTATCTGATCGATGCTGCGGACGATTTTGACGACGATCTCAAAAAACGCCGCTTCAATCCTCTGCGTCAGAGTTTCGGGGACAGTCCCACACCGCGCGACTTTGAAAATCTGCGTGTGGCACTGACCGCCCTGCTCTGTGAAGCCGAGCGCGCACTTCTTCTGATTGACACCTACTCCGCCCCCGAACAAAAGGAGATCCTTTCCAACGTTCTCTATATCGGTCTTGTAAAAGCCGGAGAACGCTATACCGCAAAACCGATGCCCAACCAATATACGAAAGGTACGAATCACGCATGAAAAATCCATATACGGTGCTTGGCGTTTCTCCGAACGCGAGCAACGAGGAAATCAAGCAAGCCTACCGCAATCTGGCGCGCAAATATCATCCCGACAAATATCGCGACAGTGATCTTGCCGATCTTGCAACCGAAAAGATGAAAGAAATCAACGCCGCCTACGAGGAGATCCAAAAGCTTCGTGCCGAACGATCGCAAAACTCCGGCGGCTACAACGGAAATCCCCACGCAAACGCCAACACGTCGTCTGCCTTTTCCGAGATCCGCCGTCTGATCAACCAAAACGAAATTCAGGAAGCCGACCGTCTGCTTCAAGCGATGGAAATCAATCAACACAACGCCGAATGGTACTTTCTAATGGGTTGTGTGTTGTACAAACGCGGCTATTTTCTCGACGCGCAAAAAATGTTTGACCGCGCCGTTTCCATGGACCCCTATAACGCCGAATATAAGACTGCGCGCGACCGTCTGCACGATCAAGCCGCCACCTACGGGCGCGGCTACCGTACCACCGAGAATCCCGGTTGCGGTTGCGATATGTGTTGCTCGCTGCTTTGCGCAGATTGTTGTTGTGAGTGTCTTGGCGGTGATCTGATCCCCTGTTGTTAAAACCGACAGTCGCTCGGAAAGGAGGATGACAATGAACGAGCATACGAAAAAACGAACCAAATATCTAACGGTCAGTGCCATGTTGTCGGCACTCGGCGTTGTCATATTGAGTCTTGGCTCTCTGTTCGAGGTGCTCGACGCAACGACGGCAATCTTTGCTTCCTTTTTGATTATCTACGCCGTCATAGAGCTTGGCGGCGCATACCCGTGGTTGATCTGGCTTGTCACCTCGTCGCTTTCTATCATCCTTCTGCCGCAAAAAACACCGGCGCTCTTTTATGCTCTGTTTGCCGGCTTTTATCCCATTCTCAAAGAAAAATTGGAACGCTTGAAGAATATCGCGACATACCCCCTCAAGCTTTTGGTCTTTCACCTATCACTTGGCGGGATCCTTGCCGTGATCCGCCTCTTTCTGCCCTCATTTTGGGAAACGGGCGATCTTTGGTGGATGCCGTTGGTGCTTTATCTTGCACTGCTATTCTGTTTTGTCATATACGATATTGCTCTGACGCGTCTGATTTCCTACTATCTGATCAAGTTGCAAAAAAGATTTCGCATCAAATAAGCCTTACCTTGCCGATACACCGCGTGTGTATCGGCGTTTTTTTCTTGACAGACCGCCATTTTTTTGATATGATAAAGACAAGAAAAAAATTTTTCAAAAAAGGGTGTAACCAAATCGATCGTTCCGTCGACTTATTGAGTGAAGCCCGAAAACAGGAGATAAACATGGAGGATTTCAAAATCGTTGATCTTTATTGGTCGCGCAGCGAATCGGCGATCAGTGAGTCCGAACGCAAATACGGAAAAATTCTGCGTTCCCTTTCCTTCTCTCTGCTCTCCTCTCACGAGGATGCCGAAGAATGCGTCAACGACACCTACCTTGACGCATGGAACGCCATGCCCGCCGCCCGTCCAACCTATCTCGGCGCGTTTCTTTCCAAGATCACAAGAAGAATTTCCATTGATCGCTTCCGCAACCAACACCGTCAAAAGCGGGGCGGTATCGATGCCGTTCTTGAAGAGTTGGACGATTGCATCCCCTCGGACAGTGACGTGGTGAAGGAATACGAAAACCGTCGATTGCAGACAACGCTCAATCGCTTTCTCTATGCGCAACCGACGCAAAAGAGAGTAATCTTTCTGCGACGTTATTTCTATTCGCAGTCGATTGGCGAGATCGCACACGGTTTGGGCATTAGCGAAAGCTCGGTCAAGGTCACGTTGCACCGACTGCGCGAAGCATTGCGAAAGGAATTGGAGGAGCAGGATCTGCTATGAAAGCCCAAAACAAATCCAAAATTGCATATTTGTTCCGCGAGATCGGCGAAGTGGACGACGCTCTCGTACAGGAGGCACTTGCCTACCGTCCGAAGCGCACCGCCTTTGAGCGCATCCTGATGGTTGCCGCGTGTCTTACCCTATCTCTTATGCTCTGCTTTGGCGTTTTACTGATCTCATTGCGTTCAAAGGATGCACCCAACGATCAAGGAAAGCCCCCTTTGGAAGACGGACACGTCGCGTACTCGTTGGATCAACTTTTGTTGGCACAGGCAGACTCCGGAAGCTACACCGTACTGCAAAGTGTTGAAAAGGCGGAGTTCTTTGGCGGAAGGGGCTACATTGTCTGGCAGTATGCCGACAGCAACGAGCTCTTCGTCAGTCGCGCTTTGAGCGATGCCGAATTGCTTCGTCTGACCGATACCGTCGGCAAGGGCGCCTCGGTGGGCGAACAATCCCCCGCTCTGTCCTGCCGTGTCTGGTTGATCCTCGGCAATGGTGAGGTCATCTCGCCCTATCTCAAGGAATCCTGCGGTAACCGCGGATATGCCGAGTTGTTCGACTATGACGTGGAGGTGTTGCCCACCGATGAATTTATCGCCTGTGTTTCGGATATTCTTTCATAATTTTTCAAGAAAGGACAACACAACATGAAACGCTTAAAAAGATTTTTGATCACGTCGCTATCGCTATTGATGATCCTTGCCTTGACAAGTTGCAGCGCCTCTATTATGAACGAAGACATTGCAGGCAATGCCCCAAACAGTCCTGAAAACAACCTCGGCAATCCCTCTCAAGTACCGGACAACGGTGCCGACGGTGCGTACGATGAATCGACGCAAAGCTTCGTTGAAAATCCCTTTATCGCCACACTTGGAAACCCCGTTTCCACCTTCTCGGCAGACGTGGACACCGCATCCTACGCCTATTTCCGCAAGTTGATCAACCAAAACGCGACACTGGAAGATCTGATCCGCAAGGGTGCCTCCTTCCGCACGGAAGAGTTCATCAACTACTTCCGTTATGATGCCGTCGCCCCGCAGGACGGAGAATTGTTTGGCGTGATGAGCGAGATCATGAACTGCCCGTGGAATTCCAACACGGTATTGATGCGTCTGACACTGCAAGCGGAAAGTGCCGTGGAACACACCCAAAACAATCTTGTATTCCTCATTGACGTTTCGGGTTCTATGAGTGCTACCGACAAGCTTCCGCTCCTGAAGCGTGCCTTCTCCAATCTCATCGGGCAATTAAGCGAAGATGACGTAATCTCGATCGTCACCTATTCCGGCAAAGAAGCCGTGGTGCTTGACGGATGTGCGGGCAACGAGGGAGAGCGCATTCTGGACGCGATCCAATCGCTTCGCGCTAACGGCTCCACCAACGGCGAGGCAGGTCTTGAAAAGGCATATCAACTTGCCGAAAAGCATTTTATCGAAAACGGAAACAACCGCATCATCATGGCATCCGACGGAGATCTGAACGTGGGGATCTCTTCTCAATCCGAGTTGACCGCCTATATCTCCCAAAAACGCGAATCGGGTGTTTTTCTCTCGGTGCTTGGCTTTGGATCGGGAAATTACCGTGATGAGAAAATGGAAGCGATCGCCGACCACGGCAACGGCGTTTACTACTATATCGACGGCGACAGTGAAGCCGAAAAGGTGCTTGGCAGTGATCTTTTCAGTACGCTTTACACGGTCGCCAAAGACGTCAAGCTACAGTTGACCTTTGATCCCGATTACGTTTCCTCTTACCGTTTGATCGGTTATGAAAACCGCCTACTGAACGAGGAGGATTTTCGTGACGACACCAAAGACGCGGGTGACGTGGGCGCGGGACATCAGGTAACCGTTTGTTACGAATTGACACTTGCCGAGGGGGCGCATCTTACCACAGAACCCTGGATGAACCTCGGCGTGGTCTACAAATTGCCCAATGACTCGGCAAGCCAAACGCCCAACAATTACGCCATCGGCGCCGCATCCCTGACAAGCACACCATCCGAGGATCTGCAATTCATCTCCTGTCTGATTCAGACATGTATGATCCTGCACAACAGTCGTTATCTTGGTGACATCACGCTTGACGGCACGGTTTTGGAAATTCTTCATTCTTTGAATCTGACCGCTCCCGAACGTGTGGAATTGGAAGAACTGCTCAACAACTTGGTATAAAACCAACAGAGGAAAGGAGTTTGTTATGAAGTACCGTTACGTCCGTTTATTTTCCCTCTTGTCAATCCTGCTCTTGCTTTGCATCGGCTTTGCATCCTGCAGTGCCAAAGATTTTTCCGACATGGACGTTGGCAACCGCGCGCCCGAAATATCCGATGACGGCGGCATGGGCTTGCTTGGCAAGGATGAAACCGTTGCCACCCCAACCGATCCCGAACGAAAGATCATCAAAACCTATTATCTGACCACGGAAACAAAAGACTACGAGAATGCCACGAAAGCGCTGAACGAACTGATCGCGCAAAACGGCGGCTACGTTCAGGAATCCAACTCCAACAATCAAAGCTACAACAACACCTCCATGCGCTATTCGCGAAATGCGAGCTACGTCATCCGTATTCCCGCAGAAAATGCCGAGCAGTTTGTCAACTCGATCGGCGGTATGCTCAACGTCACCGGCAACCGCTCCACGGTAGAGGACATCAGTGAAACCTATTACTCGATCGAAGCGACGCTTGAGGAGCTATTGGTAGAACGCGATTCGCTTTTGGAAATTCTCGGAAACACCGAAACCGCCAAAGACTACAATATGTGGTTGACCGTCAAATCGCGTCTTGGCGAAGTGAAGCAACAGATCGCCGTCTATCAGGGACAGTTGAACCGTTATGACAGTCAGGTTGCCTACTCCACGATCCACCTCTCGCTCAACGAGGTCATCAATTATACCGAAAATGCCGAAAGCAATCGTTTTGGCAGTCGTCTTTGGAAATCCTTCCGGGACGGTTGGAGCGACTTTGCCGAAGGGCTTGGCGACTTTACCGTTTGGTTTGTCGGTGCGATCCCGACACTGCTTCTGCTTGGTGCGATCGCAACCGCAATCGTTCTGATTTGGCGCAAAAGCATGCGCAAAAAGAAAGAGAAAAGGCAAGCTACGTCACCAGCCGATCCAAATCAAGCGGTGTAATCATCGTCCTCTTCAAAGGTCAATCAAAGCCCGCCTATTGCTGTCGGTTGATGAAATGAACGAACTTAAGAGCCACGTCAACCAATTTTTACATTGAAGTATGCTTCACATTCCGGGCAAACGGAAGATCTCGTTCAACAAAAAACGCACCTTTGTCGGTAGACAAAAGTGCGTTTTTGTGTATCATATTTTACAAAGCAATGCAGGGGCTTTCAGCATTCTCGCATCCTAATCACGCCGAAAGGCGTGTATATCATCAATGCGAAGCATTGTATATCATCCGCAACTTGTTGCGGTATATCATCAAGCCGCAGGGAAATGCACGCTGGCGCGTGATGAGATACAAGGGCGGCTCACCGCCCTTGATGATATCCACGACTGCGTCGTGCTGATATACCAAGCCTACGGGAACCCCCAAAGCTCGGCAAGCTCGCTTCGGGGAACCCCTACTGCGGCTTGGATAAACAAAAAGAGAACATTTGTCTACCGACAAATGTTCTCTTTTTGTTGGTGGGAGATGGTGGATTCGGACCACCGAAGCTAAATAGCAACAGATTTACAGTCTGCCCCCTCTGGCCACTCGGGAAATCTCCCATATAGAAGTCCACTGTTGTGGACTTTGGAGCTGGTGAACGGAGTCGAACCATCAACCTGCTGATTACAAATCAGCTGCTCTGCCATTGAGCCACACCAGCGAAACCGGTTCTCACGCGAACGGAGATCGCTATCGGAACGTTAGTATTATACCACATCCGATTCTGTTTGTCAAGTCTTTTTTTTCAAAAATCAAGATTTTTTTATTTTTTTCAAAAGCATACAAAAAACAAGTCCTCGTTGGTCATTTTCAAAAGCAACTTGTCAAAGTTTTGTCCGATTTCCGAGAACTTTGTTCGCTTTTGATTACAAAATGGAACATCACCCTATTGAAAAAAACAACGATTCAAAGTATAATATTATTGTAGTATACCAAAAGGAGACATAACCGTATGACAACGCGCAACACGATATTAAGCGAATACGAGAGTTTTTGGGAGCGCAAACCGCGCACGCGCCCGATTCTGAACATCTCCTTCCCAAAGGAAAACGCAACTCCCCTTGAGAGTCCCAACTCCTTGAGGCAAAAATGGCTGGATGAGGATTACATTTACCGCGCATACCGTCACAAGCTTGCCAACACCGAGTTTCTTGCCGAGGGGTTCCCGATGCAATTTACCAACCTCGGTCCCGGTTGTCTTTCGGCTTGCATCGGCGGCGACTTTTCTCTGACAGAGCGATCGCTCTGGTTTGATCAGAATCCCATTGTCACCGATTGGGAAAATCCTCCCAAGCTTGCGTTGAACGAGCAGAGCGAGATCTGGCAAACGATTTTGCGCATTCAAAACAAATTTTCCTCCGATCCCGAAACGCACTTCTCCATTACCGATCTTGGCGGCATTTTGGATATCGTTGCATCGTTGCGCGGAACCGAGGCGTTGCTTTACGATCTGTACGATTATCCCGATGAGGTCATCGCCTTCTCGCAAGAGGTCAAGAAGCTTTGGTTTTTGGCATACGACAAGCAGGTAGAGCTGGTCAAAAACGCTGGACAGCCCTACAACAATTGGCTCAACATCCCCTCCTCCAAGCCTTGGTATCCTCTGCAATGCGACTTTTGCTATATGATCTCCCCCGATCAGTTCCGTCAATTCGTGCTGGACGATCTTGTCGATCAGGTCAATTACATGGAGCGCTCCATTTACCATTTGGACGGCTGTGGCGAGCTTCCGCATCTGGATATGCTTTTGGACATCCCCGACCTGACGGGAATCCAATGGGTGTCCTCTCCCGGCGAGGAGCCTCTTTGGGATGAGCGTTGGTTTGATCTTTACCGCAAAATACAGGACAAAAAGAAAGCAGTCGTCCTCTGCAAGGGACTTAATCCCAACGATCTCGCAAGCGCCGAGAAGCTGATCAAATCGGTCGATCCCACAGGCTTTTACATCAGTGTCAACTGCGCAAACAGAAGACAAGCCGAAATGCTTTACGAAAGTGTTCTGCGTTGGTGTCGATAAACAACAATCTCTTTCTAATATTCAAGCGTCCCATCGATGCGTTTTGCAGAACGTGCCGATGGGGCATTTGGCTTGATTGTCACCCTTTT
The DNA here is from genome assembly GCA_045644105.1 of Eubacteriales bacterium. Classification (GTDB taxonomy): domain Bacteria; phylum Bacillota; class Clostridia; order Oscillospirales; family CAG-272; genus UMGS1865. The sequence goes on from JAZRGI010000143.1 coordinate 15,101, forward strand.
GTCGGTGCTTATTTCGAAACAATCCACGAAAAGACTTGCAAAAAAATCGGTTTCGGTGTATAATATTATTTGGAAAAAGAACAAACGCCACTCCGCCTATCCAAGATATGCAACGATTCCGTTGTAGATGCCGCGCGCAAACAACTCGGGATCGTTAGTCATCAGTGCCGCGTCGGTGGGATTTGTAATGAAACCCATCTCCACAAGCACCGCAGGCATTGCCGTACGACGAAGCACAAAAAGTCCGGGACGCACCTTCATGCCTCGGTTGCGTAATCCCGTGGTTGCCGAAAGATTTTCAACGATCGATTCCCCCAACGAAAATGCCCGCGACGGTTGGCTATAAGCAAACGCCTCAACGCCCGATGCCGCGCTGTTGTCCGAGGCGTTGGTGTGCAGACTGATAAAATAATCCGCCCCCCATGCATTGGCGTCGCTGACACGCGCCTGCAGACTGGTAGAATTAGAGCTTCCTAAAGCACTTGTCGGTGTAGGACGCGAAAGCCGTACCTCGTAGTTTGGATTTGCCCGTAACAGTGCGGCAAGATCCTGACCGATCCGATAGGTCAATGTCTGCTCTTTTAAACCGTTGCCCTCTGCTCCCGCGTTGGGATTTTCGGGATTGTGTCCCTGATCGATGTATATCTTGATTGCCATAGCGCCCTCCCATATAATTTCTCTCATATACAGATTATGCAGGTGTGCCAAACGCGCTACTTCTCATTCTAAAAATCATTTCTGAAAGGAAACGTCATGAGCTCGGTTAAAAAGCTTGATAACAACGCAAAAGAAAAAAATCGTGTCGAAGCAGGTAAGCTTTACCTCGTCGCCACCCCCATCGG
>JAZRGI010000144.1:0-17195 GCA_045644105.1 Eubacteriales bacterium
CCGAAAAGGGGTATTACCAGGTGTACCTTTCTTACTACGAAAGCCAGGCGGTGGTGGTTTTCTTGAACACTACCAACAACAGAATCGTGTGTAGCGAAGTCAGATCGGATTTGGGGAGTGCCAATGATATAACTTACAATCCCAAAACGAACCAGCTTCTGGTATTAAATCAAAATAAAGTGATCATTTTTGATGGAGATACTTTGGCATACGTTCGCACCGTCAATCTTCCCCATTCGGGTCGCGCCATCTCCTACGTGGAGTCAACCGATCTGTATGCCATCCTGATTAACACCTCCATCGAGTATTTTAATACTAATTTCGGATATGTTAAAAGCTTTCGTATCTATGATTTTGGAAATGGTCCATATCAGATTTGCACCGATGAGAACTACGTTTACGCAATGTTCGCGGCAAATGACGGCATTAGTCGCAACGTACACGTTTATTCACATACCGGTACCGAAATCGGAAAGGTCGCTATCCAAAATACATCCAACGTAGAACCTACGGGAATCAGTATCATGGACGGATGTTTGTATATTTCCCTTCCTAACGGTAGATATTGCGCTTTGCTTAAAAAGCTTGAATGATCGGTTCGGCAGTTAGGGAAAGGAGTTTCGGTATTATGAAAAAGTTTTTCTCTCTTATCTTTTTTGTGCTGGCAATCGCGGTGCTTATATTTGAATTGTACTTTGGCATTGAGGGAGCTATTGACGTAAATAATCAGTTCGCAGAACTGGCAGCGCGGGGTGCAAGCGGACACGAGTATTTGGGCGTTGGTTTGGATATTCTTGTGTTGGGAATTATTTTTCTTTCCATTGTAGGTTTTATTTTTGCCATCATATCTTGGAAAATCGCTCAATATCGAGTTGTTAGAATCATATCGGGCGTTCTGTGTCCGTTGTTTTTACTGCCTGTTTTTATTGTCGCTATTGTGTTAAAATTGCGATGATTTAACGAGCCGAAAATAAGGCTCGAAATTATTGGTTGCGTGTTTATCTTGTGAGCCTGCAAAAAGCAGATCGCAAACAGGCGGTCTGCTTTTTGTGCGTCCTTGTAGAGTTAAAGAATCAAGGATTCCTTATGGCAATCCGATTGACGTACTCTTGCTTTTGTGATATAATAAATTCAATAACAAGTGGAAGGTCTTTTGTTGTCGGGACGAAACATCAGCGGCTCGCACCTGGCGCACTCCAACTATCGAATCATGTCGGTATGCATCGCTTTGGGCGAGGCGGCAGGCGTTGCGGCGGCGCTTTCGGTCAAGCAGAACAAGTCCTTGCGCGACGTTGACGTTTTGGAGATCCAGAACGTAGTCGGCGAATAATCAACCCTGAAGATAAGGAGAAAACACGGACGTGGGAAAATTTGACGGAATACTGATCTGTACCGATCTTGACGGTACGCTATATAAAAACGATAAGAGCATATCGCCACAAAATCGTGAGGCAATTGAATATTTTCAACGTGAGGGCGGCTTTTTCACTTTTATTACAGGGCGTATGCCGTATTACTCGATGCAAGCCTACCAAGCCGTCAAGCCAAACGTCGCCTTTGGTTGCATCAACGGCGGAGGACTCTACGATGGCGTTTCGCGTCAATACGTTTGGAAGGAATTGCTTGGCGACGGTGTTTGCGAGTTGATTGCGCATATCGACGGGCATCTGCCGCGCGTTGGTATTCAGGTTTGTTGTTTTGACAAGACCTACTTTGCCAAAGAGTACGACGGCTGGGTGCGATTCCGCCGTGTGACGGGCTTGCCGAATCTTGTCCGCCACTACCGTGAGGTGGATGAGCCGATCGGAAAGATCATATTTGGAACCGACGACGAGGAGGAAATGCAGGCGATTGAAAAATTGCTTCTGTCGCACCCGACGTCGGATCGGTTTGATTTTGTTCGTTCCGAGAGAACGCTGTTTGAGATCCTTCCGAAAGGTGTCAACAAGGGGCTTGCGCTCTCCAAATTGACCGAGCATTTGCGGGTGGATCCCAAAAAGACGATCGCCATCGGCGACTACCACAACGACGTGCCCATGCTTTTGTCGGCAGGGGTTGGCGTTGCGGTTGCCAATGCTTGCCCTGCGGCGCTTGCCGCGGCGGACGTCGTCACCGTCAGTAACGAGGAGCACGCCATTGTACACGTTATTTCCAATTGCCTTGAGTACGTCAAATAAGAGCCGTCAAAGTCCGTTGACTTGGGTGGAATACAAAAAACGACAGACAAGATATTGTCTGTCGTTTTTTGCATTTTTTCAAAGTGATAAAAGGATGCGTTGTTGATAGCGGCGGGGTGATTCACCGGTTGCCTTGCGAAAGTCCTGAACAAAGTAACTGGTACCGGTGTAGCCGCAAAGGGTTGCGGTTTTTGCAACGGTGGAGTCGCCCAAAAGCAAAAGCCGTTTGGCATTGCGAATGCGAAGTTCCTTGAGGTATTGAATGGGCGCACTGCCGTAAGCGGCAAGAAATTCGCGCCGCAGATAGGACGTACTGATGCCGATTTGATGCGCAAGGGCATCGATCGAGAAGAGGGGATCGGGGTAGCCTTTTTCAATCAATTCACGCGCCGTAACGATCTTTTGCGGGATCGATTCATGGCTTTGCGCGTGCGTCAGACGTTGCAGTTCGGCAAGAATGTTATAAAAGATTGCCATGCGGGAAAGGTCTGCCATCTCGTCCACTCCCTTTTTGACCAGGGCTTGAAAGAGTGCACGAACGGTGGGACTGTTGATGGGGAGGACGATTGGCGAATCGGGAATCTTTTCGCTTAAAATATCAAAATGAATTGCCGCCATATGCACGTCTTCGATGATTTCGGTGGTATAGTCGAGGTGCTTTGGCATAAAGGTGATGCAATCGGCACTCGACTCAAACACCTTGCCGTTGCATTGGATCAACGCCTTTCCTGTGTAGCGATATGTTAAACTGTAAAAATCACGTCCCTGAACGGATGTTGGCTTTTGTGCCGCCGAAAAGACCTCAAAAAAGCGTGCATCGCTAATAAAAGCAAAGTTTTTATTCTCCATGTGATCACCTCTTTTTATCATTATAGCAAATTCGGTGTTGTTTGTCAAGTTGCGAAAATATAAATATGTTCAAAAACTTACAATTGACACCGCGAGGCCGCGATGTTATAATGAAAATGAAAAAACATATACCGCAAGGGAGAATAAAATATGAACGGTACAGATTTTAAGTCGCAGGTCATCGCAGCTGCAAGAAAAAACGGAATCGATTTGATCGGTTTTGCTTCCAAAGAGCGATTTGCAGGCGTTGATGCACAACACAACCCTTTTTCTATCTTTCCGGAGGCGCAGACCGTTATCATGATCGGTCGTCGCATTTGTCGCGGCGCACTGCGCGGCGTAGAGGAAGGTACCAATTTCGGTGACTACGCACTGTTTGGCAAGAACTGGCTCGAGGATGAATTTCTTTCGGTTTCCTGCTACAATCTTGTCAATATGTTGGAGGACAACGGATGGGAGGCGTGTCCCATTTTTCCAAATCCTTCAGAGCTTGCACCTCAAGGTGTGTCGGTTGCCGAGGGGCGTCCCGCACCCAACGTATATCCCGACTTTGACTATGCCGCTGTAGCGGCAGGTCTTGGTCAGATCGGTATGTGCGGATTGTTTCTCTCGCCCGAATTCGGATCGCGTCAGAGATTTCAGATGATCATCACCGATGCGCCCATCGAGGCAACACCTGTTTTCAAAGGACAGATCTGCGACGGTTGCGGCGAGTGTGCGACGAGTTGTCCGCTTGGTGCAATCGATTTTGAGAGTGTTACCGAGCAGGAGATCTGCGGCAGAGTCGACAAGATCGCAAGCATCAATTACGATATTTGCAAGACCTGCAAGAACGGTGCCTGTGTCAATCGTTTTGATAAAAACGCACGTCCCGACCGCGTTGCGGCACTGTGCAACCGCACCTGCCTTTGCCACTTGGAAGAGGTTGAGGCGCTTGGAAACCGCTTTGAGAATCAATTCCGTCAAAGAGAGGTTTGGAGCATCGGCGGAAAGAATTGCCTTGCCGAGCGTGACACCGAGTCGGCAAACGTGTTGGGCGGTAGCTTTTCCAAGGATGGCAACAGGGGGAATCGCTCATGAAGCTGACTTCTCAAATGATCAAGGAGCGTGCGCGTGAGCTTGGTATCGACTGCATTGCCATTGGCAACATTGAAAGATTTGCCGAGGCGCCCACACTGCTCTCTCCCTCCACCTACTTTCCGGGCGCCAAGTCGGTGATTGCCGTTGCCATGCGCATTCCGCGCGGTACCTACCGTGGCATTGAGGAGGGAACGCACTGGCACAACTACACCTTTTATTCATATAACAAATTGAATAGTCTTTTCAGACCGATGCTCTCTTATGAGCTTTGTTGCTTTATTGAGGATCACGGTTGGGAGGCGGTTGCTCACTATCCGGCGGTTCCCGAGGGCAACGGTACCATGCAACAACCGGTTGCCGAGGGGCGCGTACCGCCCGACGTGGTTTGCAGTGCGCGCATCATTGCGGCGGGATGCGGACTTGGCGAGGTGGGATATTCGAAAGTATTCCTCACTAAAAAGTTTGGTCCGCGCGTGCGCATCGGTCTGATCTTCACCGACTGCGAGTTGGAACCCGATCCCATTATGGAAACGGGTGATATTTGCCTGCACTGCGGCGCCTGTGTAAGAGCCTGCCCCGGTAATGCCATTCCCCCCGTCAAGGAGGAGAAAAAGCGCTTGACGGTCAATTTTGGCGAAAAGCAGATCTGGTACGGTGACGTGCGCATGGGACGTTGTACGCTTTCGCATCACGGTATGAACAACGAATGCTCGCCTTTTCTCAAAAAGGAGTTCCCCAACATGGCGTTTGACGTTCGCAACAGTGAAATGACTGAGGAGGAGGCGTATATTCTTTCCTACACGGTGGCAAAGGGTGTTTGGGGGCGTAAACCCGAGAGCAATGCGGTGATGGGCTATTATAACTACATCATCGACCATACGGGATATTTTGCTATTTGCGGTGCGAGAGGTTGTATCCGTGCTTGTATGGATGCCCTTGAAAAGGCAGATCGTATTGAAAACAAATTCCACAACCGTTTCTATCGCAAAAAGAGCTGGTTGCTTTCCAATGCTCCCGAGTCGGTGTCCGAGGGTGTAAACCCATACCGTGAGGAGTATCTTGACGAGCATTATCCCAATATTCGCAAAAACGAATATCGCAAGACCGAGGATTGATTTCTTGCATTGAGATGTTATCCATTGTATAAAAGACAGGACGTTCATGCCACCGTGAACGTCTTGCTTTTTACAACCAACGGTTGTTTTATAAACAACTCATAAATGCTTGCAATTTTGTTGATTGTCATATATAATAGAGGTAAATTCAACGATCGGGAGGAAGGATATGGAAATCGAAAAGTCTATTTATCAGTTGCGAACCAACGCCAAAATGACACAGGCGCAGTTTTCGGAAGCCTTTGGCGTATCACAACAGTCGGTGCAGAAGTGGGAAAGCGGAACGGCGAAGCCGGACGTGGATAGGCTTGTTGCGATCGCGAAATATTTTGACGTATCCCTCGATGCGTTGATCATGGGCAATGATAGCCGCATCGTTGAGGAAATGAACAAGGCGGAGCTTCTTAAGCCGCAATACGGAAGCATCAGCGATTCGGAGTTTTATCCCTCAAATCTCAAGACAGAGTACGTTCAATCGGTCGAGGAGGGCTTGGATATCGAGGCATATGCGGATATCTTCTCCTCGGTTGCAAGGCTTCCAAAGGGAGAGATCAAGAAAAAGCTGGGTGACGTTTTATTTGAGGTGGTTCTTTCCGCAAAGCAACGGCAAGGGTATGCGTACGTTGAGCCGTCGGATCTGGAGCAGATCCAACGGATGCGGCGCGGCGCGGCAGAGCCATTGGCATACGATAAGGCAATGTTGGAGGATAAGCTGACGGGCGCATGGCTTGGCAGAATTGCCGGTTGTATGCTCGGCAAGCCGATTGAGGGTGTCCGCACCGATGAATTGATCCCCTTTTTGAAGGAGAGTGGCAACTATCCCATGCACCGTTACGTTTACCGAAGCGATATCGGTGCAGACGTTGCCGAGAAATACAAGTTCAATTTTGCGGCAAAGCAATATGCCGACGAGATCGACGCGATGCCGTCGGACGACGATACCAACTATATGGTACTTGCACAACGCCTGATAGAGAAGCACGGCTATGATTTTACTCCGAGCGACGTTGCAAAGCTTTGGCTTTCCTCACAGAGCAAGGATTCCTATTGGACGGCGGAGCGGGTGGCGTTCTGCAACTTTATCAAGGGTTATCAGCCGCCGCAATCGGCGATTTACCAAAATCCTTATCGCGAGTGGATCGGTGCGCAGATCAGAGGCGACTATTTTGGATATATCAACCCCGGAAACCCAAAGCTTGCCGCCGAAATGGCATGGCGCGATGCTTCTATTTCGCACGTCAAAAATGGCATTTACGGGGAAATGTTCGTTGCCGCAATGTTGGCGGTAGCGGCAACCACAAGCGACGTCAAACGAATTATTTGGGGCGGTCTTGACGAGATTCCCGCAACCTCAAGACTGTACGAGGCAATTCTAAAGGTCATAGATCGATACGAGAGCGGCGCAACTCCAAAGGATTGCTTTGCTATGATCCACGAGTTGTACGACGAGCATACGGCGCACGGCTGGTGTCACACCATCTCCAACGCAATGATCGTGGTGGCGGCGCTTTTGTACGGTGAGGGCGACTACGCAAGATCGATCTGCATGGCGGTGGAAACGGGATTTGATACCGATTGCAACGGCGCCACCGTTGGTTCGGTGCTTGGTATGGCGTACGGCGCATCGGCAATTGACGAAGTTTGGACAAAGCCCTTTGATAACCGTTTGCACACCTCGATCTTCGGTGTTGGTACCGTCAAGATCGACGCGTGCATCAAGCAGACGCTCAAGCACGCCAATCGCGAGCGGTAATGAAATAACAGAGAGGAGAAACGGCGCAACTCCTCTCTTTTTTCTTACAACTCAAAAGCGATATTTTTATCCGTTGTGATTGCTTTTTTGTTTTTTTTATGATATAATGACGGCAAAGAGTCTTTACCAACGAAAGGGACGGGATAAGCAATGAAGATTTTTGATATGCACGTTCACGCAAGAACCAACGGGTTTGATCCGCAAAGTCTTTTGCATACCATGGAGGAATCCGGTGTCAGTGGTGCGTGTGTGATTTCGGCACCGCCGGAGGAGCACCCCATTGAAATTTTGGGCGGAGGACTTTCGTTTGAAGCCCGTTTGGATGCCGTGTTAAATGCCGCAAAGGGCTACGAGGATCGCATTTTCCCTATTCTTTGGGTACATCCCAACGAGGAAAATATCATCGAAAAGGTAAGAATCGCGGCGAAAGCCGGCATTGCGGGCTTTAAGATGATCTGCAACAATTACTATGTTTATGAGGAAGCCCCCATGCGTCTGCTTCGTGAGATCGCGGCACTGAATCTGCCTGTTATTTTCCACACGGGTATTCTGTGGGACGGTCAGGTATCCTCGCAGTATAATCGTCCCCTCAATTGGGAATGCCTTTTGGACGTTGACGGTATCCGCTTTTCTATGGGACATTGTGCCTGGCCGTGGATCGACGAATGCATTGCACTTTACGGCAAATTCCTCAACGCCGGATATGCGGGAAAACGCGTAGAGATGTTCTTTGATATCACACCGGGCACACCCAAGATCTACCGCCGCGAGCTTTTGACCAAACTCTATACGGTAGGATATAACATAGGTGAGAACGTTATGTTCGGTCTTGACAGTATGGCAGACGACTGGAAGAGCGAATGGGCAGGGCAGTGGTTGAAGACCGATGGAGAGATCCTTGACGAGCTTGGTGTGAGTCTGGCGTGCCGTCAAAAATTGTACGGCGACAACCTGCTTCGCTTTTTGGGCAAAAAGTCGGGGGATACGGAGCGCTTCGTTCCCGAAACCGATGATGCGCACGAGTGGAGTGCGACCAATCCTCAAGTTGTGGAGATCATCAAAAAGTGGTATTCCAAATTGCCGTTTCCAAGAGAGTATGATCGTCAATTTTACGAGGCACTTGAACGCATCAAGATATCCGATGCCGTCAACTGCGATGATTACGATCTCAAATCTACCGACGGTAAACGTAATCTGTTGTCGTTTTTGTTCATGTGCGAGGCATATGAGAAAAAATGCACCGAGAGGGGAATCCCCGAAAAGATCATTCTGGACACGCTTTCGGATATTGCCATCTGGTGCACCAATTGGAGCAACATTAAGGGGGAATTGTATCTTGGCGAGTTGACCTGGTTGATCCGTCATCTGCGAATGCGTCTGTTCCGTCTTGGCCGATTGCAGTTCTGTATGGGCAAGGCGGCGCACGACATTCCGAAATACGGGGTAAAACAGGGCGACCGTGTGCTTGAGGTGCATATTCCGCAGGGCGAGAAATTGAACATTGATGCTTGTCGGGCTTCCTTGAAGGCGGCGGAGAATTTTTTTGCAACCTATTTTCCGGACGAGCAATATACGGTATTCACTTGTCATTCCTGGATGCTTGACGAAACCTTGCGCAACTATCTCCCCGAGCAGAGCGGAATTCTGCGGTTTGGCGATCTGTTTGACAGAGTTTCTTCCGACGAATCAAGTGCACTGTTGGGATATCTGTTTGCCTTTGACACCACACCGCTCAACGTCAAATACCGCTATCCTTGCACTTCTTTCGCGGCACGGATACAGAAAGCCGTTCTGTCGGGAGAGAAGTTTTATGAAACGCTTGGCGTTATTTTGAAGGGGTGTTAATTTGCATAACCAAAAAACGGGTAGCCCGATCGGTTTAGATGCCGATTTTGCTACCCGTTTTCTAAAAATGGAAAAATATGTAAAAATTTTTTGCAAAAGCTGTTGCAAATCTTGGAAAAATATGGTAAAATAGTCTTGTAAAAAGTCGGATTCAATTGTCATAGGGTGATCCGATAACGACCTTTTTACAAATTGATAGCCGCGTGGCAGAAAATGGAGCAGCGAATTGCATGACAATGAAGTACGTCTTGACCGAGGATGTGCATACGGTCGATGAAAAACGCTATATTTTTTACGGGATTGGCGCACTTGAGGGCGATCGGAGTTTGTTTGTGATACACGACATCAGTGCCGACAAGCCGCGGATGGAGCACCTGGTGGAGCTTTGCAACCGTCTGGAGCTATCGCCGTTGCATCTATGGGACGTTGTGGAGGATTTTTTGGCGCAGTAGCTCTTTTGATAAGAACAAGGAAGATTGCAAAAGAGCTCGATGCACCCGCGAGAGATACAAAAATTGTCCTTGAAAAATAAAAACGAATGTGTTATAATGGAAGTACTGAAACCGACTCGCCGCATTAGGCGGACGATTGGATAACCGGAGGGATCGCATGAGCCAATTTACTTACGAAAAACAGGAAACGCAAAACAAGTTGGAAACCTTTGAGTGGGACAACACATGGATCGAGCAAACCGCAAAAAACGATGCGCATCGCGTGCTTTACATAGGAGATTCCATTTCCTGCGGTACACGCCGCATTGCCACCGAACGCTCGGGCGGCAAGGTGTTGTTTGACGGCTTTGGCACCTCCAAAGCGGTGGACAATCCCTACTTTTTGGATTCGGTCAAGCTTTTTGCCGGACAGGTACCCTATATCGATGCGGTGATTTTTAACAACGGTCTGCACGGTTGGCACTTGGAGGACGAGGGCGAGTACCGCGCGTATTACGAAAAGACGGTTGCGTTTTTGACGAAAGAATTTGACGGTCTGCCGCTCTATCTTGTCTTAACTACGACGGTTCGCGATGAGGTGCGCGAAGCACGTGTCAAGGTCAGAAACCGCGTTGTGCAGGAGATCGCCGAGCAATACAATCTGCCGCTCATCGATCTTTATGCCGTTTCTGCGGACAAGGTCGATCTGCGCTCCAATGACGGCGTACACTATACGCCCGACGGATACGCCTTTTTTGCCGATTGCATTTTGCAAACTGTTCAATTTAAGAATTGAATTTGATGGGACAGACCTTGAAAAAAACGCTATACGTATCGGATCTGGACGGAACACTTCTGAATAGCCGATCCGAACTTTCGGACTTTACCGTTAATACGTTGAACACACTTTGCGAAAATGGAATGCTCTTTTCCTATGCCACGGCACGTTCCTATACCACGGCAAAGGAAGTAACGGCAAGACTTACCGCCAACCTGCCGGTGATCGTTTACAACGGTGTGTTTGTTTTGGAGCAGGGGAGCGGAAAGCGGTTGTTCGACAATGCCTTTTTGCCGGAAGAGTCGCAATCCATTCTGGGCGAGTTGACCGCACACGGGGTCTATCCTGTGGTCTATTCTTTGATCGACGGTGAGGAAAAATACTCCTATTGCCTTGATCATATCGATCGAGGTGTCAGCGATCTGTTGGCGGCGCACCCCAATGATGCCCGTGAGAGAGGTGTCGATTCGGTGGCGGCGCTTACCGACGGAGAGTGCTTTTGCTTTGCCTGCAGTGGGGAAAAGGAAGCGATGGAACGACTTTATGAAGGCTTCTGTGAGCGCTACCAATGTTGGTATTTTCCGGGGGCAAACGGCGCTTATCAAAGACTGCAGTTGCGCCCCAAAGAGGTTACCAAAGGCAAGGCAATCAGAATGCTCAAGGAGTATCTTGGGTGCGAGAGGGTGGTCTGCTTTGGCGACGGAAACAACGATTTTGAACTGTTTGGTGCGGCGGACGAATGTTATGCCATGGCAAACGCCGATCCGCAATTGAAGGCACAAGCCACGGCGGTGATCGCTTCCAACGATGACGACGGTGTGGCACGGTGGCTTTTGGAAAACGCATGACTTGTATGCTTTTTGCGTGAGAAAGGAAACGAAATGAGCCTTTTTATCGATCGTTTGGTCGAATATATCAAGCAGAATCAATATCCTGTTTACAGTGTTGCAGAGGTCGTGGGCGACGGAGCGGTTGAAGGACGGGGATTGCGGTTGGCAAACCCTTGTCAGAATTCCTATTCGGTGGCAAAGGCTTTTGTGGTAACGGCGATCGGGATTCTTTGCGATCGGGGATTGCTTTCTACCGAGCAAATAGTCATCGATCTGCTTTCGGAGGAGCTTTCGGCATCCACCAAAGAGCGGATCGATCTGCGATGGATGCGTGTGACCGTCGATACGGTGCTTTCTCACCGACTTGCATTGCCGCGCAATTTTTTGGATATCGATTGCTGCGATGCCACGCAGTTTGGCAACGATTATCTCGACTATCTCCTCACCTACCCTCTGTGCGGTGATCACGGCGGCGAGCGCATATATACCGACGGTGCTTATTATCTTTTGTCGCGCGTTGTTGAGGCGGTTGCGGGAGAACGGTTGGATGCCTTTTTGTGGCGGGAACTCTTCTCAAAGCTTGGCTTCCGTGAGGTGGCATGGAGCACCTGCCCCATGGGGCATTCTATGGGAGCGACGGGGCTTTATATCCGCACCGACGATATGGTAAAGCTTGGTGCGCTGTATCTGAATGGCGGTTGTTACCGTGGTGAGCGAATTCTCTCAAAGGAGTGGGTAAATAGCGTTTTTGAGAGAGGGTATGAACTGCGCGAGGGTGTCGAAGGCGTGATCCGCAAGGGAGGTATGCGCGGACAGATGCTTGCCATCTTCCCAAAACAAAACCGCGCCGTTGCATGGCACGCCTGTGGATTTACGGATAGCGAGCACCTCCTGGAATGGATCTCCCATGAGGAGGAACATGGGGATTGATACAATAAAAAGAGAACCGAACGTGAAAGTTCGGTTCTCTTTTTTTACTTAACGGTCGTTCTTTTTCAGGTGGAGCAGGTGGGCACTGTCGGGTTCTTTGCAGAGCGGAATGCGAATTCCGCGCTTCAGTTCCTCACCCGTGTATTGCTTTCCGGTACGAAGATCGGTGTAGGTCGCATCGGCAATTGCCTCCTTTAGCTTCAACAGCTTGGTGGCATCTGCCTTGCAGTTTGCCTTCTCGATCACGGTCAGAAGCATTTCATCGCGCGCGGGAGAGGCGTAATAGTATGCCGAGTAGTCATACTTGGTGTAGAAGGCAAGATTATAATAATCTCCCAAACGCATCAGATGCTCAAAGGTCTTGTATTCCTCGATCTGCTTGGCGATCTCATTCTTGATCTCATCGCTCATCTTCAAAATATTCAACTCGTATCCGAGCATGCCGCCAACGGCGACCTTATAACGGTAGTCGAGTCCGCGCATACTCTCTTTGGGATTGTTGACGTGGCAGGACATGGTTGCCGCAGGGTAAGCGATGAGGGCATCGGCTTGAATGACGGTGCGGGCGTAGGGGTTGGTGTTGTCGCTGGTCCAGATCTGGAAGCCGTAACACATCATACCAAGGTCATAGCGTCCGCCGCCACCCGAGCAGGTCTCGATGATGGCATTGGGGAAGCGTGTGCGGAACCAATCCAACAGACGGTAAACGTTTTTGATATAGCGGAAGGATACCTCTCTTTGTTTTTCGGGAGGAAGCGCGGTCGAACCGACGTCGGACATATGGCGGTTCATATCCCATTTGAAGTAGTCAAGATCAACACCGTCAAAGGTCTTGTCAAAGCTCTGCATCAGGTAGTCAATCACGTCGTCGTTGGACATATCGAGCACCAACTGACTGCGGGAGAGGTGCGGCTCGCGTCCCTCTGCGTGCAGGCACCATTCGGGGTGCGCACGATAGAGATCGGAGTCTGGGTTGACCATTTCGGGTTCTACCCAGATACCGAACTGAATACCGTATTCCTTGATCTTCTTGACAAAGGCACCAAGACCGTCGGGGAATTTTGTGCGGTTTTCAAACCAGTCGCCAAGACCCGCGCAGTCGTTGCTGCGAGCGCCAAACCAACCGTCGTCCATGACCAACATATCGACGCCGACGCGCTTGGCTTCCTCGGCAAAGCGAAGCAGAAGCGCTTCGTCAATACTAAAGGTAACGGCTTCCCAAGTGTTGAGAACAACGGGGTGCGGTTTGTTCACCGACACGGGAGGCAAAATGTGCGCGCGGACAAAATCGTGGAAGGCACGCGACATGGTACCAAAGCCCGATGCAGAGAAGGTCATCACCGCCTCGGGGGAGGCAAAGGATTCGCCGGGGGCAAGCGTGTAGGCAAAGCACTCACTGCCAAGTCCCATCACGACACGTGTGCGGTTGAGTTGATCCAATTCCACTTCATTGAGGAAGGAGCCGGAGTAAACAAGGTTGAAGCCCCAAACGTCGCCCTTTTCCTCGGTAGCATTGCGTGAGCAAAGCGCAAGGAAGGGGTTGTGTTGGTGTGAGGATGCACCGCGGCGCGACAGAGTTGACTGTACGCCGTGGTGAATGGGGAAGCGCTGGTAGTTGACCTCGTTGTTGTGTCGACCGTAAAGAGAAACCATATCCAGGTCGTCACGGTCAATGTCAAGTGTCATGGGCATACAACGGTCAACGGTTACGTTGGCGCTTCCCTTGTTTTCGATCACCATATAGCGGCTGATGACGTTTTCCTTGGGGAATACCGTATAGTACAACAACAGATTGCACCCCGTCACCTCATCGTACATGGTGACCTCAAGCGTTTCGGTCTTTTCGTCGGCACGGGCGGCGGGAAGACCGTCCAATGCGCGTCTGCCCTTGAAGATGCGGTGCGAGCGATAAACAAAATCGGTCACGCCGGTGCCGTCGGCGCCGATCAGACGGAGAGAGGAGGCACGGAAGTCACCCGAACCGAAAAAGGAACATTCCTGCAACAACAGGTCGGGCGAACTGTAAACGTTCATATCGTGGGGATAAGGAGAAAAGGATGCTTTGTATTGTTTTGCCTCTCCTATCGGTGTGCTTCTCTTTCCGTAATAACGGTGGCGCAGGAAACGACCGTGATGAATATCAAAGGCGTATTTCGTGTTCTGCGTCATCAGTACAAACAACCGTTGATCCTTTAAAAATCGAATAGACATAGACTTCTCCTTTAAAATTTATGTGTCGTCGCCGTCTGTGCGGTCAAAGCTTTGCTCCCCGACAATGGCGGCCAATTCATAAAGTGTCTGATTTTGGTTATGCGTTGCAAAGCGGACGTGCAGGATATCTCCCGCAGAGATCGACCGTCCGCCGTATTCGTCTACTTCTACCGTACGGTCGGGACTGTGACGGTGCGAAAGGACAAAGGTGTTGGCGGGCCAAAAAATATCGCGTACCTGTTTGCCGATCGCAAAAGCATCTTTCTGCACGATCACGTATATATCGATCAACTGCGTAGGGGCTTCTTCACTGATTTTGTCGATGCGCTTTTCAAGAACCGTATCGTTGATCGATTTCAGTCCGAAGATTTCCGTGATCATATAGGGGACGGCAGAAACGATAATGACAAACAGAATGTTTTCATAGCAACCAAGTGCCTCAATTGCAAAGACGATAGCGGTCAGAGGTGTTTTCATCATGCCGGCAATGCAGGCGGTCAGACCAAGTAAAATGATCAGAGTATGATATTCCGTGTTCAGACCGCAAAACTCGAAGGCCTCGGCAAGAATTGCCGCGAGCAAGGTTCCGATCGCAAGAACAGGTAAGAACATACCGCCGGTAATACTGCAGGAGCTTGCACTGAGTGTCAGTGTGGAACGGACAAGGAGCAACAGAAGCAAGATTGGGAGGATGATCGTGCCGTCCATCAACGAGAGAATCAGATCGTGACCGGTAGAAATAAACGACGTGGAGGCAAGACCGAGCAGAAGCGTTGCCGAAAGCACAAAGAAAATCCGAATGCCGTACGGCAGTTTGACAAGTGTTTTTTGGAAGAAGTGATTGATCAACCGATAATACTTCAAAAACAAAACGGCAAACAATCCGACCGCGATGCCGATGATAAGCGGGATCCATCCCTGCTTCAAGAGCAGCGACGGCAATGAAAAGGTGGGGAAGAGCGTGGGAGATACTCCTAACAGGGGAGCAAGGAATTCGGTCACCGTCGCGGAAAATGCCACCGACGTTGCGGACATGATTAAGATCATGGGGGAGATCCGTTGGTGCGCGTCCTCAATCGCAAAGAGAATGCCGGAAATAGGCGCACCCGTTGCCACGGAGAAGCCTGCGCAAGCACCGCCCGTCATCGCGTAGCGGTCCCATGCACGGTGCTTTTTGGAATGGCAAGTTACCGTGCCTCTGCCGATTGCCGTACCCATTTGTACGGCGGGACCTTCGTTGCCGAGAGGCACGCCGATCAAAAACGTAGTCAACGAGAGACAAAAGATACCGATCAGGCTTCGCAACCATTGAAAAGTGATCAATCCGCGTAAAATACCGATCGAGGTAGGAATGCCGCCGCCGCGCAGATTGGGGTATTTTTGATAGATGGTTGCGTAAAGAAATGCAATGCCCAACAGGACAAGCAGTACACCGGGAATCAAAACAGGGGAGAGCCTTAACTGCTCGTATCCGATTTCGGAAAACTCAATGACGCGGACGGCACAGAATTTATACAAAAGCACGACAACGGCGGTCAGGGATCCCGTAAGTGCGCCGATAAAAGCGGCAGATGCCATCATATTCAATAAGCGACGTTTGGAACGTGATTTCACGGCAACCCCCTCCTGTTGTTTTTGAAGTGTAAATTTCTGAAAATCTCCACAATATTATATCACTTTTTACGGGACAAGTCAATAGGAAGTCCCCACCATCTTCGGCATTCAAATGCAAAACGCACGTAAAAAGAGAAGATCGTCGCATCTTTTTTTGCGAGGCGATCTTCTCTTGAATCATAAATGTGTCACAATGGCGGCGCGCATCAGTGTTCCTGCTTTTCGCGGCGAACCATGTCGTAAAGCTCTTCCGTGGCAAGTCGCGCTTTGGTTACCGAAACTTCCTTTCTTTTGGGGAAGCAATAGTACAGTACCTTCTGATTGCCCAACCCGATCACGTCGCCAATCTCATACCAATAATAATCGGCGTTGAGAGTGTAAGAGGCGAGCGGCTTTTGTCGGTAATCCAATTCTCCGTTGCAACCCATCAGGTGGAAGCCTTCGCGTGTGTGTGTCAGTTTTCCGTCGCCAACATGGTACAGGGCTTTGGTGTCGACCAACATATAAATTTCCACGTCGCTCTCCATGCGGTAGGTGTCGCTTTCCAATTCTGTTCGGACGCAGGCGCGCTCCCAATCATACCAGTCGGGAATATGGGAAAAGGCGGTCGTTCCGTCGGTTGCTTGCAATTCACCAAGCTCGGTCAATACGTGCGTTTTGCCGCAGGAATTGCAGGTGATCTTGGTGCCGCTACCATACATATTGCCCTCTTTTTGGCAGGCGGGGCATTTGTACAGCAGACGGTGGAGGTAGTCGGCGCGGCAGGGTTCGGCAATGTGGATTTTCTCTTCTTTTTGCTGACGGAACGCATCAAAGGAAAAGCAGTCGTTTATGAGCGTGTTGATCTCCTCGGCAGTCTTGCTCTGCGTTTCGTCTGCAGAAAGCAGATAGCGCATCTCGGCACTGACACGCAACTTGCGCTTGTTGAGATTGTTGTAGAGCGGTTGGCGCAAAAAGGCACCGCGTGTTTCGATCATCACGACGGGAACTCCCATCATTTTGACGAGTCCCCCAAGACTGTTGGGCAGGCGCGTTGTTCTGCCGTCAAGCGAATAACCCGCCTCCGGAAAGAGCAACACCGAGCTATTCAGTTCCTTGACGGCGTAGATCATATCCTTGACAAGACCGAGATCCAAAATGAATTTTTTGGTCGGAATGCAACCGTGAAAGCGCATCAGAAGATTTTTGCCGACAAACCCGTCGGTTGTTGAAACGATGGTGTAGCGACGCGGAAACAACCCCACCGAAGCGATCTCAAGGTCGATAAAGCTGGAATGGTTCATCAAATACAGACAGGGTTCGCGCTTTCCAAGCCGCTCCATACCGACCTTGCGAAGTTTAAATCGCGTCGCCCAAAGATCAGGCGTGGAGGCAACGCGAAGCAGAAGCCTGAAAAAGAAGCTTTGCTTTATCGGCTTTTTGTGCTTTGGAGGTTGCATAGCCGCAACCTCGCGATAGCTTTTTTCTTTGATCTTGATCTTCATAAATGCTCCTTTTGCAAGTTGTCAAAATGATTGTTGATTTTAAGGGGCTACAGGGGGGCGGTTTGCTTTTGGCAAGGGATGAACGGACAATAGGCAGG
>JAZRGI010000145.1:0-2539 GCA_045644105.1 Eubacteriales bacterium
TTTTCGATACCCGCACCACCGATGCACTTCGGCAGTTCCAACGCCTGAAAGGCTTGGAAGAAACCGGAATCGTCGACACAATGACGTGGGATCTGCTGTATGCCGATTATCGGGCTTCACTTGCCGCAAACTCCCCCGCGCGTATGATCGCGGTCTTTCCGCCCACCCCGCCAGAATACGTACTTGAGATCGGCGCTTCCGGCTTTTTGGTAACGGCACTGCAATATATGCTTCGCGAGCTTCAACACAGTTATTCGGCACTTGCCGCGGTTGCACAGACCGGTGTCTACGACGAACAAACGGCAAACGCCGTCCGCATCCTGCAAAAAAGCGCCTTCCTACCGGTTACCGGCAAGGTCGATCTGTTGACGTGGAACACGATTGCCGATACCTACAATACGTTGTTTGCAAGTGTTAGCGACGAATAAAAAATATCCGCAAAAGGCTTGTCCTCTTGCGGATATTTTACAGGATCGTCTTTTCATAATACCGGGGCTTAAACCGCGCCATTTGGAAACCCTGTTGCGTTCTCGCCCTGATGTCCGTCGTAGCCGTAGTGAATCAAACGGAAATCCCCGTTGTCCTCATACTCGACGACCGATACCGAGGCGTTGCGACAAAACGGCACGTCCGCGGCTTTTTCGGGAGATAAACCAAACCAACGGCAGGCAAGCATTCTCACAGGTGTCGCATGGGTGAAAACGGCAACCGTCTTGCCTCTTTCGATCTCCAAAATGCGCTCGACCGCGCCGTATACGCGGGAAGCAAGCTCCAACGTGCTCTCACCGCCGTCGGGATGTGCGTGACCGAGATCGGTGAGCCATTGCTCATACCCTGCGCCAAACGTTTCGCGCAAAAGGGTGTAGGGTTTGCCCTCCCAAAGTCCCGCATTGATCTCACGAAATGCCTTATCGGGGATAACTTCCACGCCCTGTGCCTCCGCCGTGGGAGCCGCCGTCCGCATCGCGCGCGAAAGATCACTGGAATAGATACGGTCAATTTTGTAAGATTTCAAAAAATCCGCCGTTGCCAGTGCCTGTTGGATGCCCAGTGGCGTCAGGGCAGTTTCCATCTGCCCCATAAAGCATTGCTCCAAGTTGCCGAAGCTTTGCCCGTGTCGTACAAAAATCATGGTAGTCATGCCAAATCTCTCCATCAGTGAATGATTGCGCGAAACGAATTCGCACCGATTGTCTTTATTATATCCCGATTCCGCCCGATTGTCAAGAAAAAAGCACAAACAATCGCTCTTGATTATAAAAATAATTAGAAAAAATTATTTTGAAAAAATATTAAAAAGGGCTTTACAAAGCAAAAAAGTTGTGGTATAATATATGGCGTATGACGTGAACACGGTTATCGGACACGAGGTCATTTAAGATGACTATTCACCCACCGACTGCTGTGTGAAACGCCAAAAAAATAAAGAAAGGTGAAAAATACCATGCAGAAAGACGAAAAGCTCAGCTTGATCGAGCAGTACGCAACCCACGAAGGAGATACCGGTTCTCCCGAAGTTCAGATCGCAATTCTGACTTCCCGCATCAACAATCTGACCACCCACCTCAAGGCTAACAAGAAGGATTTCCATAGCCGTCGCGGTCTTCAGAAGATGATCGGTCACAGAAGAAACCTGCTCAATTATCTCCAGAACACGGACATTGAGCGTTACCGTGCGATCGTTAGCAAGCTCGGATTGAGAAAGTAAGAGAGATATACGGGAGTGGGAGAGCAGTGCAGTTTTGTCACTGCCCTCACTCCCCATCTCTTTTTCTCGGTTCGCCACACGCAGTCTTACGTTGGATTAGCAGTTAACCGTGTCCCCGACTGCACCGTCGGGAATAGGGTTAAGTGCTAAACCTCCGTAAGAAAAAACGCCCACAGGGCAAAACAAAAAAATTATGGAGGAAGAAAAAATGTCCAATTCTGTCAGCTCCCCTATGGAGTTCAAAAACTATAAGGTATTCAAGTATACCTACGCCGGCAGACCTCTGGTAATCGAAACCGGTAAGATGGCAGGCCTTGCCAACGGCTCGGTACTCTGCCGCTACGGTGACACCGTTGTTCTCTGCTGCGCAACCGCTTCCGAGAAGCCTCGCGACGGCATCGATTTTCTGCCCCTTTCGGTAGACTTCGACGAAAGAATGTACGCCGCAGGTAAGATCCCCGGCGGTTACCTCAAGAGAGAGGGTAAGCCCTCCGAGAAGGCAGTCCTGACCTCCCGTGTCATCGACCGTCCCATCCGTCCCCTCTTCCCCAAGGATCTGCGCAATGACGTTGCTCTTACCCTTACCGTTATGTCGGTTGATCCCGACTGCTCGCCCGAGATCACCGCAATGATCGGTGCTTCCACCGCTCTTGCAATCTCCGACATTCCGTGGAACGGTCCCATCGGCGGCGCGTTCATGGGTCTTGTTGACGGCGAGATCGTCCTCAACCCCACCGCCGAGCAGCAGAAGAAGAGCGACCTGCAGTTGACGGTTGCCGCTTCCATGAACAAGGTCGTTATGATCGAGGCAGGCGCAAACGAGGTTGACGA
>JAZRGI010000146.1:0-2968 GCA_045644105.1 Eubacteriales bacterium
AGCCATCCGCAGGCACTCGGACAGTGCGCGGGCTATATCGCTAAAATGGGATGGGATGCGCGTGAGTACGGGAACACCGCGCTTGCCGCGCGTCAGGTGGCACAGACGGGGGATCGAAGCATTGCCGCCATCGCAAGCGCCGATGCCGCAAAGGTC
Source organism: Eubacteriales bacterium (assembly GCA_045644105.1). Lineage (GTDB taxonomy): Bacteria > Bacillota > Clostridia > Oscillospirales > CAG-272 > UMGS1865. The sequence continues at coordinate 157 of JAZRGI010000146.1, forward strand.
TTCGGGCTTGAGGTTCTGGAGCGCAATATCAACGAGAGTCGCAACAATACCACGCGCTTTGCCGTCTTTTCCCGTGCCGAGTCAAGGAACTCCAAGGGCAAAATGGGTGAGCATTTTATTATGGTGTTTACCGTCAAAAACGAGGCGGGAAGTCTTGCGCGCGCCATCGACGTGATCGGACGTTACGGCTTCAATATGCGCAATTTGAGAAGCCGACCGATGAAGGAACTGCTCTGGCAATACTACTTCTACGTCGAGGCGAGCGGAAACGTGCGGAGCGATGCAGGACGGCAGATGCTTGAGGAGTTGAATAATCTGTGTGACCGACTGAAGGTGGTCGGCACCTATATGATCGAAGGAGAACCGTCATGATCCTGCATCTTGATCTGCCGCAAAACGGCTATGATATCGTTTTGGAACGCGGCGTACTGAAGCGCGTGGGCGAGCTTTTGCGCCTTGACCGACGCGTGATGATCCTGACCGACGACGGTGTTCCGAGCGAATATGCCGCCACCGTTGCTTCGCAGTGCGCACACTCCGAGATCATTTCGGTTCCGATGGGAGAGGGAAGCAAGAGCCTTGCAACGGCGGAACGCATTCTTACCCGTATGCTTGAGCTTGGATTTACGCGTACCGATTGCGTCGTTGCCGTGGGCGGCGGCGTGGTTGGCGATCTTTGCGGATTTGTTGCCGCCACCTATATGCGCGGCGTTGACTTTTATAATATTCCCACCACACTGCTCTCGCAGGTTGATTCCTCGGTGGGAGGTAAGGTTGCCGTCAATCTTGGCGGCGTTAAAAACTCGGTCGGTTTCTTTTACCAACCCAAACGCGTTCTGATCGATCCCGACGTCCTCAATACTCTTGATGCACGTCAGATCGCTTGCGGTCTTGCCGAGGTGGTCAAAATGTCGCTCACGTCGGATGCCGATCTGTTTGCTCTTTTGGAAAAGGGGGGCTTTTCACAGTCGCCCGAGGCGGTCATTGCCGCGGCACTCCGCATCAAAATGGCGGTGGTAAAGGAAGACGAAAAAGAAAAGGGATTGCGCCGCATTCTCAATTTCGGACATACGTTGGGACACGGCATCGAGGCAATCACATCGCCAAAGCTTTATCACGGTGAGTGTGTCGCGCTTGGGATGATTCCCATGTGCTCCGATGCGGTCAGAGCAAGACTTGTGCCCGTGCTTGAGGCGCTTGGCTTGCCGACGGTGTTTGAGGCTAAGATCGATGACGTTTTGGAAAAGCTTTCACATGATAAAAAATGCGACGGCGATCGACTTTCGGTCGTTTGGGTAGATCAGATCGGCTCGTGCGAGATCCGTACCGAACCGATTGCGGTATGGCAGGAGGCAATCCGCGCTTCCTGCGTGATGAAGGGAGGCGAGTGACCATGAAAAACACGTTTGGACAGAGCGTAACGTTGACCTTGTTCGGTGAGAGTCACGGAAGCGAGATCGGTGCCGTGTTGGACGGACTTGCGCCGGGCTTTTTGGTGGACGAGGATTTTATAAGACATCAACTCACCCTGCGCCGCCCCTTCGGTAAGATTTCCACTGCGCGCGTCGAGGCGGATGAATTTCGCATTGTCAGTGGCGTTTTTGAGGGGAAGACCACCGGAACGCCGCTATGCATCCTCATTCCCAATACCAATACCAAGAGCGGCGACTACCAAAAGGGACTTCCGCGTCCCGGACACGCCGACTATACCGCCGAGTGCAAGTATCACGGCTTTGCCGATTTTCGCGGCGGAGGACATTTTTCGGGCAGACTGACGGCGGCTTTGGTTGCCGCGGGTGCCATCCTTCTTTCGATGTTAAGACAGAACGGAATTCTGATCGGTACGCATATCTCGCGCCTGTCGGGTGTCACCGATCGCCCCTTCCGTGATTTTGAAGCCGAGATCGAACAACTCGGTGAGATGCATTTTCCCGTATTGAACGAGGCGGCGGCAGATGCGATGCGGCTTGAGATCGAGCAGGCGGCAAACGACGGCGACAGTGTCGGCGGCGTGTTGGAAACGATGGTCACGGGACTGCCGTCAGGACTTGGAGAGCCATGGTTTGACAGTGTGGAGGGGCTTCTCTCGCACGCGCTTTTCTCGATTCCCGCCGTGAAGGGTGTGGAGTTTGGCGACGGATTTGAGCTTGCCGATATGCGGGGCAGCGAGGCAAACGATGCCTTCCGTGTCCGTGACGGCAGGGTTGTCACCGCCACCAATCGCAACGGCGGCATCAACGGCGGCATCACCAACGGTATGCCGATTTTGTTCCGATGTGCCGTCAAGCCGACACCGTCGATCTTCGTGGAGCAGGAGAGTGTCGATCTTTCCACCATGCAAAATGCCGCACTGAAGCTGCAGGGGCGGCACGATCCCGCCATTGTCCACCGGGCAAGAGTGGTTGTAGACAGTGTCACCGCGCTCGTGCTTTGCGATCTTCTGGCACAACGCTTCGGCACCGATTTTATTAACTGATAAACACGCGGCAAAACAAAATCTACGTCGCGAAGCGCAATGAAGGTTTTGCGCTAACGAGCCTGCGCGTTTCTTTTAGGAAAAAGTTTGCGCAGTGACAAAATCCAATCAAAAGGTGAGAAAGGAGAGCACTATGCAATACGGATGCATCGGAGAAAAGCTTGGACATAGCTTTTCCAAAGAAATTCACGCCGCATTGGCGGATTATACTTACGAACTTTGCGAGATGCCGTATGATGCTCTCGAAGGCTTTTTTGAGAAAAAAGAATTTCTCGGCATCAACGTCACCATCCCGTATAAGGAGGCGGTCATCCCGTTCTTGGACGAGATCGACGA
>JAZRGI010000147.1:0-1862 GCA_045644105.1 Eubacteriales bacterium
TCCCCTACGGCAAAAAAGAGAATATGTAAATTCACTAAAAGTATTTACAACCCCCAAAAAATGTGATATAATAACATCAAGAAAGGCGGTGAACTATCGTGTATAGTAATCTCGACTATGATAAAACCTTGGTGAAATGTCATCCGTCAGTACGTCAAATCGCTTTAGAACAAATGGAATTTTATGCATTTGCTCATTTTTCCGTCAACACGTTTACCGACAAGGAATGGGGGAACGGTACTGAGTCGGCATCCCTGTTCAATCCAACCGAGTTGAATGCCGACCAATGGGTGGATGCCCTAAAGTCTGCAGGCATCAAGGGCTTGATTTTGACCTGTAAGCACCACGATGGTTTTTGCCTGTGGCCATCTGCCTACACAGAACATAGCGTAAAGAACAGTCCGTTTCGAGATGGGAAGGGAGATGTAGTCAAAGAGGTCGCAGATGCCTGTAAAAAAGGCGGCATCAAGTTTGGCGTATATCTTTCTCCGTGGGACAGAAACAGCAGGCTCTACGGAAGTGATGCGTATAACGATTACTTCTGCAATCAGCTGACTGAGCTTTTAACAAATTACGGTGAAATATTTACTGTATGGTTTGATGGCGCGTGCGGAGAGGGTCCCAACGGAAAACGTCAAATATACGATTGGGATCGTTACTATGCCTTAATTCGCAAGCTTCAGCCGAACGCATGTATTTCTATATGCGGTCCGGACATTCGTTGGTGCGGAAATGAAGCAGGGGATACAAGGCCGAGCGAATGGTCGGTTCTGCCCGTCGGATTTGCCGATCCCGATGAGGTTGCTGAAAATAGTCAAAAAACGGATTCTACGGCTTTCCGCGAAAAGAAGATCAAAGAAACAGAGCGCGATCTTGGCAGCAGAGAGTTTCTCCGTGGCAATACGGGACTGCGGTGGTATCCGGCAGAAACCGATACCTCTATACGGCCGGGATGGTTCTACCATGCGCATGAGGACGGGAAGGTGCGTTCAACCGAGACCTTGCTTGATATTTGGTACCGTACCGTTGGCAGTAACTCGACTTTGCTGTTGAATATCCCGCCGGACCGTCGCGGACTCTTTCATGAAACCGACGTACAGCGACTGCGCGAGATGGGGGAATATATTCAAAGAACCTTTGCCGAAAATCTTGCCGAGAACGCTGTGATCACCGCTGACCGTGATGACGGATATCATTTGACCGAAGCACTGAAAACCGATAGCTATGATGATTACTACAAGCCCTTTGATGGAGAAAATCAGGTTGTACTGACTGTAAATTTGGGAGAAACAAAGAGGATATCCCATGTCGTCATCAAGGAGCATATCCCGATGAGTCAAAGAATCGAAGCATTTACCATAGAGGTAAGGGATACGGAGGGGCGGTATTACGAAGTGTTTTTCGGAACAACCGTCGGCTACAAAAAAATTGCAAAATTTGATGCGGTTTTAACAGACGAGGTTCGCATTAAAATCATCGATTCCCGAGTTTGTCCGGTGCTTTCTTTTGTCGGACTATATTGATAGCAAAAACGGGCATCTTTTTGTCAACACCACTCAAAAAATTCCGAGAACTTTGTTCTCGGAATTTTTTTATCCAAGCCGCAGGCTTGGCATATCATCAACGCGCGAAGCGAGGTGCATATCATCAAGGGCGCAGAGCGCCCTTGTATCTCATCACGCGTCAGCGTGCATCCTTCTGCGGCTTGATGATATACAACACTTCGTGTTGATGATATACACGCCTATGGCGTGATTGAGTTGCGCAGACTTGACACCCCGCCGCTTTTATGCTATACTGAGACTAACAAACACGAAAAGAGGAATCGCATATGTTGATTGCATCCGCATATCCGCAAAACC
>JAZRGI010000148.1:0-9091 GCA_045644105.1 Eubacteriales bacterium
CACGACCAGGTCGAGGCTATGACGATGGCAACGAGAATCGTTGTTATGAAGGACGGTCTGATCCAGCAGGTAGATTCTCCTCAGAAGTTGTACGAGGAGCCCGTCAACATCTTCGTTGCAGGCTTTATCGGAACTCCTCAGATGAACTTCCTCAACGGCTCGCTTGAGAAGAAGGGCGATGATGTATACTTTGTATACGAGGGCAACGAGCTTAAGTTGCCTGCAGATAAGGCAAACGCTCCCGCACTTGCTGATTACATCGGCAAGGAGGTTATTGCAGGTCTGCGTCCCGAGTGTATCTTTGACGATGAGATCAACATTGCAAAGTGCGACAAAGCAACCCTGACCGCAAACGTTGACGTAACCGAGTTGATGGGTGCAGAGATCTATCTCTACCTGCAGGTAGGAGAAGAGGGCAAGCTTACCGCTCGCGTATCCTCCAGATCCACCACTCGCGCAGGTGACACCGTTAAGGTTGGCTTTGATATGAGCAGACTTCATATCTTCGATAAGGACACCGAGCGTTGTGTAATTCACTAATTCATTTTAAAGGACGGAGAAGTTGATTCTCCGTCCTTTTTTTCTTCTTTTTGCCCGAAAAACACTTTACTTTTTTAAGTGTTTGTGATAAAATATAAGGAAGGAAAGAAAAGGAGGCATACCGATGAACCGCAATGAGCAATACTATCGTCATATCATGGGATCGATTGGTGCCACCATGCTTTTTTTCTTATTGTTTATCAATACGTTCGGCGTTTTGTTGGGACTTGTCGATGCTTTTGGTTTCTTTTTGATCGGTCAGAACGTAGCCGTCGGAGAAACCGTCTACCAATTGGTATACGCAGCAGGCTATATGCTTTGCTTTATGTTGCCGGTGCTCATCTTCAAAAAACTGATCACGCGGAAACAATGCCCGTATTATTCGATGCAAGCACCCTTCCGCGCAACACCGTGGTTGCTTCTCATCGCGCCGGCGCTCATCGCATTGGCTTTTTCGGCGTCTTACGTCAATTCTTATTTTGTCGATCTGTTTCTGTTTTCGGCACCGATTACCGACTTTGTCGAGAACATTGAAAGCTACCAAGCCTTTGAGATCGTCCTGCAGTTCATCGTCATTGCCATTGTCCCCGGCTTTTGCGAGGAATTTTTGTTTCGGGGAGCCATCCTTTCCAATCTTTTGCCGTTCGGCAGGTCCAATGCCATTTTCATCAGCGCACTGATGTTTGCACTGATGCACCAGAATCCGGCACAGATCTTTTACACATTCGTGGCCGGTATTCTGCTTGGCATCGTGTACGAGCGGACGGGAAGCATTTGGAACACAACGATCCTGCATATTTTGAACAATCTCGTTTCACTCATACAGACGGTCATCTACGCAAACAACACCTCCAGTGTCAGAGCCACCTTGCTCAATGCGCTCCTTGAGTGCGGCATTTATGCCGTCGGAACGGTGGCGGCAGTAGTGTTAGTGATCCGATTCTTTTCCGATCGACACGATTTCAAGGACGGATTTTTCGGCGTGCCGTCAACCGACGTCAATCGCGCGCCGGCTTGCTACGTGGAGCACAGACGCGCGGTAAAGCTCTTTTTTACACCGACGACCGTTATTTTCATCGTGCTTGTGGCACTGTCGGTTTTCGGAATTCAATTTTTATTGGCGGTGGGATATGCTTTTGCTGGATGATGAAAAATGGATGAGGATGGCAATTGCCGAGGCGGAGCTTGCCGCAAAAGAGGGCGAGGTTCCCGTTGGCGCCGTCATGGTGCGGAATGGGGAGGCGATCGCGAGTACACACAACCGTTGCGAACGCGATCATAATGCTACCGCACACGCCGAAATGCTCGCCATTGGTGAGGCGAGTGCAAAACTGCAAAGTTGGCGATTGGAAGACTGTACGCTTTACGTGACGCTTGAGCCGTGCCCCATGTGTACGGGAGCAATCATCAATGCACGTGTCGGTCGCGTGGTCTTTGCCGCCAAGGACGCGAGAGCGGGAGCAATGGGAAGTCTGGTTGATCTTCCTGCATACCCGTTGCAGGCGCGCCCCGATTGCACCGTTGGTGTTATGCAGGAAGAGGCACAGGCACTGATGCGCCGATTCTTCGGTGAAATGCGACGTAAGAATAACGAGCGATAACCACAGACCGGCTTATAAAACGCGAAAGGTAGAATCAAGTTATGTCAAAAACCTATATTCCCAAAGGATACCAATCCTTTCTGACACTTCGTCAAACGCAGTACGCCATCAAAAAGGTCAAGGATTTTTTTGAGCGCGATCTTTCCACACAACTCAATCTCATCCGCGTGTCGGCACCTCTTTTCGTTTCTCCCAAAAGCGGACTGAACGACAACCTCAACGGTGTCGAGCGCGCCGTTCGCTTTGATCTGTTGTCGGGCGAGGAGCTTGAGATCGTTCATTCGCTTGCAAAATGGAAGCGCAATGCATTGGGGGAATACGGCTTTGAGGTAGGCGAGGGACTTTATACCGATATGAACGCCATCCGACGCGACGAGGAAACCGATAACATCCATTCGATGTTCGTCGATCAGTGGGACTGGGAAAAGATCATTACGAAAGAGCAGAGAACCGAGCAAACTCTGCGAGAGATCGTAGAGTGCATTTATCAGACACTGCGTCACACCGAGAATTATATTGTCAATGAATATTCTTTTATCGGAAGGCTCTTGCCCGAGAAGATCACCTTTATCACTTCGCAGGAGTTGGAGGACCGTTGGCCTGACAAGACCGATAAGGAGAGGGAATACGCCGCCGCACGCGAGTACGGTGCCATTTTCCTGTCGCAGATCGGCGGAAAGCTCAAGAGCGGAAAGCCGCACGACGGCAGAGCACCCGACTATGACGATTGGTCGCTCAACGGAGATATCATCGTATATTATCCCATTCTCGACATCGCGTTGGAGCTTTCGTCGATGGGAATTCGCGTCGACGAAGAGGCACTCAAACGTCAACTTGAAGAGCGCGGATGCCCCGAACGTGCGGCACTGCCGTTCCACAGAGCGCTCCTGGATGGAAAACTTCCTTACACGGTCGGCGGTGGCATCGGACAGTCGCGTATGTGTATGTTTTTCTTGCGCAAGGCGCATATCGGAGAGGTGCAATCCTCTTATTGGCCCGAGGAGGATCGGAAGATCTGTGCCGAGAACGGCGTAGAATTGCTTTAAAACGGCAAGCGGAATGCAGGATATTCTTGCTTGCGTGATTTCAAAAAAGGAGGAATATCGATGCGAAGGCTTGTGTGCTATCTCATTATGTCTGTCATGCTTTTGTCGATGATGGGATGCGGGAAAACGGTAGAAGAACCCGCGCGGATTGAAGTGAAGAATTTAACGTGGGCGGTTGGAGCCACTTTGCCGGAGGCATCGGATTTCGTCCTGTCAATGCCGCATGGTGTGACCGTGGCGTTTGCCGAAAGCTATGCCTATCCGCAGCTTGGAGATTATCATGTCAGATTGATCTTTACCGATGACAAGGGAAAGCAGACCGAGAAAGAGGCGACACTGACGTTGGTGTTGGACGAGGAAGCGCCGAAGATCATCGGAGCCAATGATATTTCGGTCTACGTGGGCGATGGAATTTCCTATCGAAGCGGTGTTTCGGTAACCGATAATTGCGACGGAAACGTGGAGTTGAAGATCGATTCCGGTGCCGTGGACACCACCAAAGAGGGATGCTATGAGGTCGTATATACAGCAACCGACGCGGCAGGCAACGTCGCCGTTCGACCGATCAAGGTCTACGTTTATACCGAGAGAGTAACCGAAGAAATGCTTTGGGCGGAGATCGACCGCTTGATTGCGGAAAATAATATAACCAAAACCGCAACCAATGAGCAAAAGGCAAGGGCGGTCTACTCTTACGTTTATTACAATATCGCTTATACCGATTCGTCGGATAAGAGCGATTGGATGCGCGCCGCTTATGACGGAATTCGCAGAGGGCAGGGCGACTGCTACACCTATTTTGCGCTTTCCAAGGCGTTTTTTGTACGATTGGGAATTGAAAATCTCGACGTTCAACGCACCGAGGGCATCGTCACCGAGCGACACTATTGGAACATGGTGAATATCGGAAGCAAAGAATCGCCCAAATGGTATCATTTTGATGCCTGTCGTATCAGAGGCGTTAACGCGCCGTTCGGTTGTCTTTTGACCGATGCGCAGATCGATGCTTTTAGCCGCACCAAGACCGACGGTGACGGCGTATCAAACTATTTTTACGCCTACGACCGTTCCAAGTATCCGGCAACCCCCGGCACGGCCATTACAAAAACCGATTTTGATTGAGGAAAATAACCTGTATGCAAACCAATATTTTGGAATATCTGGAAGCCACCGCCCCAAGAGTACCGCAAAAGATCGCTTACTCGGACGGTCGCTTTCACATGACCTTCGAGGCTCTTTTGAATCAGTCTCGCGCCGTCGGCAGTGCGTTGTTGGCAAAGGGATACACAAAAGAGCCGGTTGCCATTCTGATGGCGAAGCACCCAAAGGAGATCGCCGCCTTTTACGGATGCGTCTATGCGGGTTGCTATTACGTGCCGCTTGACACCGATATGCCGTCGGCACGCATCGAAACCATTCTTGACAGTACCGAGGCGCGTGTGATGATCGTAGACGACCGAGGCGCACGTCTGTTGGAGCAGTTGCGATTTTCGGGTACGGTATTGCGTTATGACGAGATCTGCGATGCAGAAACCGATCCCGCAGCGCTTGCTGCCGTCAGGGAGAAGCAGATCGATACCGATCCCATCTACGTCGTATTTACTTCGGGTTCTACCGGTATTCCCAAGGGCGTGGTTGCTTGTCACCGTTCGGTCATCGATTACGTGGAGGCGCTTTGCATGGCGCTTGATTTTTCTGAGGACACCGTTTTTGCCAATCAGACACCCCTCTTTTTTGATGCGCCGCTCAAGGAATTGATGCCGGTCATCAAATACGGCGCAACGGCGTATCTGGTTCCCAAGACACTGTTTATGTTTCCCACCAAGCTCTGCGATTTTCTCAACGAGCATCGAGTCAACACGGTCTGTTGGGTGGTTTCGGCACTCACTATGATCTCAACACTCGGTTGTTTGGATTCCAATCCGCCAAAATATCTGCACACCGTCGCCTTCGGCAGTGAGGTCTTTCCACCAACGCAGTATGCACTTTGGCGCAAGGCGTTGCCCGATGCGCGTTTTTTCAATCTTTACGGTCCCACCGAGGCAACGGGAATGTCCTGCTATTGGAAAGCCGACCGCACCCTTAATGCGGGAGAACCCATCCCGATCGGCAAGCCATTCCGCAATACCGACTTGTTGTTGGTCAACGAAGCGGGACTTGAGGCGAAGGACGGCGAGGTGGGTGAGATCTATCTGCGCGGCACCTGCGTCACGCTCGGATACCTCAACAATCCCGAAAAGACCGCAGAGGCGTTCGTACAGAACCCCTTGCACACGCGCTATCCCGAAACCGTCTATCGGACGGGCGATCTTGCCTATCGCAATGCGTACGGAGAATTGGTGTTCGTCAGTCGTAGGGATGCGCAGATCAAGCATATGGGACACCGCATCGAGCTTGGCGAGATCGAGTCGGCGGCATCGGCACAGGAAGGGATTTCGCGTGCCTGTTGCGTATACGATGGTGAAAACAAGCGCATTCTGCTTTATTATACAGGCGAGCCGACTCCCGATGAACTGACGGCACGCATGAGAGATCGGTTGCCGCGCTACATGATGCCAACCGTGTGCGAGAAATTGGAACAAATGCCCCTCACGCCAAACGGAAAGCTTGACCGTAAACGTCTTCTCGGCGAGGCAATTGCGCAATATATCGAAGGGAAGACAACCGTATGATCGTTGAAAAAATTCCGCAAAAAGGGGTTTTGCAATTCTCGGATCCCAAAAGCTTTGGAATCGATCGGCTTGCCGCATATTATCGGAATTGCGATTTTCACATTTGCGAATACTCGCTCGGCATCAAACTGATGTGGGCGGAGATATACGAATACCGTTTTTCGGAGGTGTGCGGTTGTCTGATCGCGCGCGACCGATACGACGGAGAGATCTATTTTGATTATCCCGTGGCGGGAGAGGGAGGCGACGTCGAGGGCGCCATCTCTGCCATCGAGGAATACTGCCTGGAAACCGATACGCCTCTGCGTTTTGCCACTCTGCCCAAGCAGGTATTGGGCGAGCTTTGCGCGCGATACGATGCGGCAGAGGTTCTGCAGGGATATCTGACACGCGATTATCTTTACGACGTGCGCGAGATCACCGATTTTTCGGGGAAGAAGTTTGCGGGACAGAGAAACCATATCCGTCGCTTTTACCGCAATCATCCAAACGCCGTTTTTCGCAAACTGACACCGAATGACAGAGAGGCGCTTGAAAGATTTGCCGATCGATTTGACAGGGCGTTCAACAAAAGTGCCGAGGAAGCACATACCGAGAGAGCGGCGGCATTTGAAATGTTGCGGCATACCGACGAGGGGCTCTTCCGCGCAGGTTGTCTTGTGGTGGACGGCGAGATCGTCGGTGTTGCCATGGGCGAGAAGTGCGGCACGGTCTTGGTAGAGCATATCGAAAAGGCGCTTGCGGGCGAGTACGAGGGCGTTTATCCAACTCTGTTTCAAGCCTTTGTTCAATACTTTGGCGGCGATTGCATGCTTGTCAACCGAGAGGACGATGCCGCGGACAAGGGGCTTCGCACTTCCAAAATGCAATATCAACCCTGCTTGCTTTCGGCAAAGTACGATCTGTGCGCCAAAAGCGTTTTGGAGATGCTCGACGACGTTCCCACTCTGCAAACCGAGCGACTGACGTTGGATGAGATTCGTGCCTCGGATGCCGTGTCTTACGCATCGCTTTGCCGTGATGATCTTCGCAACCGCTATTGGGGCTACGACTATCGCGCGGATACCGATGGACAGGACGTGGACGATCTTTGGTTTTGCAAACTTGCCTGGCAGGATTTTGAAGAGAGAAGAGTCTTGAACTTTGCGATCCGTTTGGAGAACAAACTGATCGGAGAAGCGGTACTTTACCGATTTGATTGCAAGGGCGGCGCCGAGCTTGGCGTGCGCATTTGCGAAGAATACAGCGGCAACGGATATGGCAGGGAGGTCTTCTCGGCGCTTGCCGATTGGGCGCTTTACTCGTTGGGGGTCGTTTGTCTGCGCGCAAAATGTTTCCGTGAAAATCTGCCGTCAAGACACATGATCGAGGCATCTATGCGTCCGTGCGGCGAGGACGAGCGTATGTTGTATTTTGAAAAAAAGATATAACTCTTGACAAGCTCGCCAAAATATGCTATAATGATTTAGTTAAGTAAAGGCGGAATCATCCGCAGGACGAGGTTTAACATGAAAAGAGATCTGATCAAAAGTATTTATGCCGATATGAGCGCGTTTGACGGTAAGGAAATTACCGTTGGCGGATGGGCAAGAAGCATCCGTGACAGTAAGGCGTTCGGTTTTATCGATTTGTATGACGGCTCCTGCTTCAAGACACTTCAGGTGGTCTTTGAGCGCGAGAAGGTTGCCAACTATGACGAGATCGCAAAGCTAAACGTAGGCTCGGCAGTCGTCGTTCGCGGTACCGTTGTATTGACGCCCGAGATGAAGCAACCCTTTGAACTGAAGGCGGTTGAGGTAACGGTGGAGGGAACCTCTACCCCCGATTACCCCCTGCAAAAGAAAAGACACACCGTGGAATACCTGCGCGAGCAGGCGTATCTGCGCCCCAGAACCAATCTCTTCTCGGCAGTCTTCCGTGTGCGCAGTGAGGTGGCGTATGCCATTCACTCCTTCTTCCACGATAGAGGATTCGTGTACGTTCACACGCCCCTGATCACCGGTTCCGACTGTGAGGGTGCGGGCGAGATGTTCCGCGTTACCACGATCGATCCCGAAAATCCGCCTCGCCGCGAGGACGGAAGCATCGATTGGTCGCAGGATTTCTTCGGTAAGAGCACCAACCTTACGGTTTCGGGTCAGTTGGAGGGTGAAACCTACGCAATGGCGTTTGGTAACATCTACACCTTTGGCCCCACCTTCCGTGCCGAGAACTCCAATACCGCGCGTCATGCGGCAGAGTTCTGGATGATCGAGCCTGAGATCGCTTTTGCCGATCTGAACGACAATATGCAATTGGCTTGGGATATGATCCAATATATCATTCGTCACGTTTTGGATAAGTGCGCGCAGGAATTGGAGTTCTTCAACAATTTCGTTGATAAGGGACTTTTGGAAAGACTGAACACGCTTGCAAACAGCGACTACGAGAAGGTGACCTACACCGAGGCGGTCGAGCTTCTCAAGAAGAGCGGTGCCGACTTCAAGTATCCCGTAGAATGGGGTTGCGACCTGCAGACCGAGCATGAGAGATACCTCACCGAGCAGATCTACGGTAAGCCGGTATTCGTTATCAACTATCCCAAGGAGATCAAATCCTTCTATATGCGACTCAACGATGACGGCAAGACGGTTGCCGCAATGGATATGTTGGTTCCCGGCGTTGGCGAGATTATCGGCGGTAGCCAAAGAGAGGAGCGCATCGACGTTCTTCTGGAGCGCATGAAGGAATGCAACCTCAACGAGGAGGATTATTGGTGGTACGTCAATCTCCGCAAGTACGGAGGCACCAAGCACGCAGGCTACGGTCTTGGCTTTGAGCGTATCATTATGTACCTCACGGGCGTATCCAACATCCGCGACGTCATTCCGTATCCTCGTACAGTCGGTAACGCAGAGTATTAAGGACGCGTTTTAGGACGCAGTTTTGGACGCGGTTTTGGACGCGGTTTTAGGACGCGGTTTTTGTGGGGGAAACTTTTGAAAAAGTTTTCCCCACACCCCTTTTAAAACTTTCAAAGCAAGTATAAGACATTTCAAGTGGGGTAGTTTCTGCCTCGTTTTTTTGTTTTGGGTATCAATAGGGAAGCATGCGGACAGACGGAACGTTACTGCCGCGAGCAGTCAGGGACCGCCGAGACCCTGCCTGCTCACCGACGTTAGATTTATGACAAATTGGCGCACCCATTTCGTAGGGGAGGGGCTTGCTCGTCCTGCAAACAACCGCCCATCGC
>JAZRGI010000149.1:0-5117 GCA_045644105.1 Eubacteriales bacterium
GAGTTGAGTGGAACCATTGTCTTCCTAAGACCGCTTGGCCTCCGACTTCACTTTTCCTTTGCCCATGCAAGCGCCTTTTGATACTCTGCCTCGTCGTAGATTCCCTCGGTCATTCGACGGATGATCTCCACCTCGTCTACCGACTCTACACGCAAGCCGAAATATGACTCCAGAAAATCCGAATCGATGATCGAGCCGCCGATACCCATACAGATCGAACCGATCTGCAGATAGGACTTACCCTTCATGGTTGCAACCGCAATAGCGGCACGACCGAAGCGCAACAACTTTTCCTGAATGTCCTCACCGATGGTGGCGTCGTCGGCATCGACTACGTCATGTCCGTAAATACCGAAAGCGGGAAGTCCCTTTTGCGCGTGGGTTGCCAAAACCGATGCAAGAAAGACCGCACCCGGACGCTCGGTACCGTTCAAGCCCCATACCGCCTTAATGGTGGTGGGATCCATGTCCATCGTTTCCGAACCGTAGCACCAACAAGGCGTTACCGTCAACGTAATGGCAACACCCTCGCGGCGGAACTTTTCCTCGCAGGCAGCCGCCTCGGCAACTCTTCCGATGGTGGTGTCGGCAATCACAACTCTTACCGGCTCACCGTTGGAATATTTGAGGTTCTCCTCAAGCAGCTTTGCCGCTGCTTTTTCCATTCCCATAGTTTGTTCTTCCAGACTCTCACGAACCTTCAGAGGGCCTCTGCGACCGTCAATGGTGGGGCGAATACCAATTGCGGGATAACCGCCGATCAATCGATTCTTTGCCATGGTGTATACTCCTTCATAAAATTTTCATTTCCTTTTACAAAAACTGCAAAAAGTTTTATTTTACTCTCCCTTATTATATCATATCTTCATAATCTTGTCAATTACAAATTCTCAATCTTTTATCGGGCTTTTCCCGAAAATACCATTGACATTCCCTAACAAATTATGGTATAATACGCTTGTATGCAAACCGCGCTTTAAGCCCAAACCACTTAACGGAGGAATACCACCATGCCAACCATTGATCTTCCATTGGAGAAGTTGAAGATTTATCAGGGTGTCAATCCGCGCCCTGCCGATTTTGACGAATTTTGGGACAAGGCACTTGCCGAAATGAATACCATTGATCCCGCACCCGTCTTTACTCCCTACCCCTTCGGCTCAAAAATTGCCGATTGCTTTGAGTTGAGATTCAAATCCACCAAGGGTGCAACCATCTATGCAAAGTTTGCCCGTCCAAAGAAGATCGACGGCAAAATCCCTGCCGTTCTACACTTTCACGGACTTTCAGGATGTAGCGATTCATGGCAAAAGCTAATGATCTACGCATCGCAGGGCTTTTGCATCGCTTCTATGGACTGCCGCGGTCAGGGAGGTCTTTCCGAAGATATTGGCGGTCAGGGCGGCACCACTTACTCCACGCCCTTCTCGCGCGGTCTGGAGGGAGATCCGCAGGATATGTTGTGCCGTGATCTTTTCCTGGATACCGCAATGCTTGCACGCATCGTAATGGGACTTGACTATGTGGACGAAACTCGCGTAGGCGCTTTTGGCGGATCGCAAGGTGGCGGCTTGACGCTTGCCTGTGCCGCTCTCGTCCCTACCCTGCAACGTTGCGCACCCATCTATCCCTACCTCTCGGACTACAAACGCGTTTGGGACATGGATCTTGACAAGGGCGCATACGAGGGACTCCGCTATTACTTCCGCAGCTGTGATCCAAGACATGAGCGCGAGCACGAGATCTTTGAAAGACTCGGATACATTGACGTTCAATTTTTGGCACCCCGCATCCGTGCAAAGGTTCTGATGGGAACCGGACTGATGGATACCGTTTGTCCGCCCTCTACGCAGTTTGCGGCATATAACAAGATCACCTCCGAAAAAGAGGTACGCATCTACCCCGACTTCGGACATGAAAATCTGAAGGGACACGAAGATATCATTTTCAACTTCCTGTCCGAGCTTTAAAAACAAAATCAAAGGAGATTTATCATGGCAATCAATCAATCTATTGAACATCTCGATCCGAATATGATTGTAGAACCCAAAATCAAAGAACCCGACGTATGCTTCTATGACGTCAGAGAAGATCCCTTCAACGTTTACGGATTTTATAACTACCGCGAAGAGCCTGATTTTAAGCGTCTTCCCGATGACCTGGCAAAATCGGTCAACAAGGGCGTAGCAAGTCTGTATCTGCAAACGGCAGGCGGTCGTGTGCGTTTTTCCACCGATTCGCAGTACGTAGCCATCCGTGCCATTATGCCCCATATCGGTCATATGGATCACTTTGCACTGACCGGAAGCTCGGCGTTCGATCTTTTCGTTGACGATCCCGAAACCGGCATCAGCCGCTTCTACAAATCCTTCCGTCCCGATTATCACTTCAAAAACGGATACGAATCGATCAACAAGTTCCCCACCCGCAAAATGCGTCACTTCACCATCCACTTCCCCACCTACAGTAACGTGCGCAACCTCTACATCGGTCTGCAAAACGATGCCGTCGTTGGTGAAGGTATGAAATACCGTGACGTCCCCCCCATCGTTTACTACGGTAGCTCGATCACCCAGGGCGGATGCGCCGCTCGTCCCGGAAACACCTATCAGAGCATTATCAGCCGCCGAATGAATATCGACCATATCAACCTCGGTTTCTCCGGAAACGGATGCGGCGAGGACAATATTGTCGAGTATATGGCAACCCTGCCCATGACGGCGTTTGTATCCGACTACGATCACAATGCCCCCAACCCCGAACACCTGAAAAATACGCACTGCAAGATGTATCAAAAGATCCGCGAGAAGAACCCCGACATTCCCTACATCATGCTCTCTCGTCCCGACTTCGATTGCAATTATGATGACAGTATTCTGCGCCGTGACGTCATTTTTGAAACCTACCGCTTTGCACGCGATAACGGTGACCGTAACGTCTATTATATCGACGGTAAGTCAATCTTCCAGGGAAGATATACCGATATGTGTACGGTAGACGGATGTCACCCCACAGACCTTGGCTTTGCACTGATGGCAGATGAAATCGAAGCCGAGCTGCAACGCGCAATGACACAACATTTGTTCAGCTAATCAAAAAACAAAAGGAGCATCACTATGGCAAACGAACAGCGTATCGAACACGTTGATCCCAATATGATCGTCAATCCCAAAATCAAGGAAACCGATGTCCAATTTTACGACGTCCGCGAAGCCCCTTTCGAGGTCTACGGTCTTTATAACTACCGTGAAGAGCCCGATTTCAAGCGTATGCCGGATGACGTAGCCAAATCCGTCAATGACGGTGTTGCTTACCTCTATATGCAAACGGCAGGTGGACGCGTGCGTTTTTCTACCGACTCTCAATACGTTGGTATCCGTGCCATCATGCCGTACGTTTCCTATTACGATCATATGCCCATGACGTGTAGCTCGGCGTTTGACCTCTACGTAGACGAGCCGGAAACCGGTATCAGTCGCTTCCATCGATCCTTCCGTCCCGATTTTGGTATCAAAACCGGATATGAAGCGCTCAACCGTTTTCCCGACCGCAAGCTTCGTCACTTTACCATTCACTTCCCCACCTACAGCAACGTTCGAAGCCTGCAGATCGCTTTGCAAAAGGATGCCGTGCTTGGTGAGGGCATGAAATATCTCGATGTCCCGCCCATCGTTTACTACGGCAGCTCGATCACACAGGGCGGTTGCGCATCGCGTCCGGGAAACACCTACCAAAGCGTGTTGAGCCAACGGTTGAACATCGATCACATCAACCTCGGATTTTCCGGCAACGGAAAGGGAGAGGATAATATGGTGAACTATATGGCATCCTTGAAGATGTCGGCATTTGTATCCGATTACGATCACAACGCCCCCAACGTTGAGCATCTGCGCAATACACACTGCAAGATGTATCAGAAGATCCGTGCGGCGCATCCCGATATTCCCTATATCATGCTTTCCCGCCCCGATTTTGATTCCGCCTTTGGAAATTACGACGATAACATTCTCAGACGCAACGTCATCTATGACACCTACCGCTACGCACGACAGACGGGCGATAAGAACGTCTACTTCATCGACGGAGAATCGATCTTCCGCGGAAAATATTCCAATATGTGTACGGTGGACGGATCGCACCCAACCGATCTCGGCTTTGCCCTGATGGCAGACACCATCGAAGCAGAGCTTCGCAGAGCTTTGACACAACATCTGTTTGACTAACCAAACATCAAAAAGCACTCGCGTTCCAGTGGAACGCGAGTGCTTTTTATGATCGAAAGATCAGAAACTAACGTCGGTTGCAATCTTATAAAGTCTTTGTACCTCGGCAACACGCTTTGCGGTAAGCGCCTTCATTGCCTCGACCTGCTCGGGTGTGAACTTGTCCAGGTCACCCGGCTTCAACTTGTTCTTGTACATACGGTCTGCAATCAGAGCAAATGCGATGTCCACGGGCTTGATCTCGCCGTCCAATTCACACATCACGAGATTGCTCTTACCTTCAACCAACAATTCAACCGCCTTAACCGCCATCTCTGCCGCAGTGGTGCGATCCTTCATGGTAGCTCTGCCGCCGCGAACAACGTGTGCCAGACGCATAAACTTGGTATCAATACCGGTCTGTTCGGCAATACGCTTTGCCAGGGTTTCGGAATAGGGCGTTCCGTCGGGATTGAACATGCCCTCGGAAACCACTACGATCATGCCTCTTTTACCGCTATCTCTGAGTGCCTGAATATGCGCGATGGTAGCCGCCTCATCAAAGGGAATCTCAGGAACCGCAACGGCTGCAGCACCGGTAGCGATCGCTGCGTACAGCGCAATCTGTCCGCAGTTTCTGCCCATTACCTCCACCACGTTAAGACGCGCGTGCGACTCACAAGTGTCGCGAAGATTGTCAATAACCTGCACCGTGGTATTAATGGATGTATCCAAACCAATGGTGTAGTCGGTTGCGGTAATATCGTTATCAATCGTTCCGGGAAGTCCCACGGAAGGAATACCGTGGAAGGTCATGTCGGTAGCACCGCGGAAGGTTCCGTCACCGCCGATGCAGATAAGTGCATCGATGTGATTGTCACGACAGGTCTTAACCGCCTTCTGCATACCCTCTTC